>NZ_JAHBDB010000002.1:0-133064 GCF_019956105.1 Pseudomonas sp. BF-RE-25 | reverse complement strand
CGGCATGGATGCCGGGTTAGCCGCCCCCGGCCATGGATGGCCGATGGCGGCGGGCCCACGGAGCAGGACCGGAGCGAGGGCATGCCGAGCCTAGGCGAGGCACCGAACGAAAGGGGCAAGAGCCCTTGGTTACTTGGGGCTCTTCCAAGTGACTCGCCGTAAGGGCGAAACCAATAGCCGCCGTTACCGAAGAAACGGATAAACCCCCAACCCCAAGTCAGACCTTGTCAATCGGCACCCCATGGTTATTCTTCCACATCAGCACCACAGCACTGGCAATCACCGCAACCACAATCAAGTAAATGTTGAACATCCACCCAATATTCTCCGAGTACAACCAGGTCGTCAGGTACGAAGCCGTCCCCCCAAACACCGCCACCCCCAAAGAAATGCAAACCCCGAACATCCGTGTGCGATAACGGGTCGGAATCTGCTCCGAAATCGAAGCCGGTTTACAGCCGGTGATAAAGCCCACCAACAATAATCCAGCCGTCTGCGCCACCATCAACGTCCACGGTTCACTGGAAATCATCCCCCACAGCGGGAACAGCGTCGCGGCGATCCCGAGCAACGAAATCAGCGCCGAAATCTTGCGTCCCCACTGATCCGAGATCCAGCCCGAGATCGGCAAAAACACCAGGTAAATGACCTGAGCAATGCAACTCATGGTGAATGCACTACGCGGGTCCATGCCCTTGACACTGATGGCGTAGATCGACGCCGAAGTCACCCACGTGTAATACGTCAACGTGGCGCCCGCTTCATACAGAAACAACCGAACGCCGTGCTGAATGATTGTGCCGCGACTCCACGCCGGTTCTTCGCACGTACCACTGGCACTTGGGCTGTGCTCGCTTTCCATCATGTTGCGACGCAGCCACAAGGCAACCACCGCTAACAGGCCACCGGTGGCGAAGGGGATACGCCAGCCCCATTCCTGCATTTCACTGACCGACAGCAACGACGTCAGCAAGGCCATGTAAAACGTCGCCAGCAACGATCCGCAACCCACCGCGAGAAACACCGTGCTCGACCACAACCCGCGACGTTTCGGCGGAGCGATTTCAGCGATGTAGGCGTAAGAGGTGGTGGTTTCTCCACCGTGGGCAAAGCCCTGTACCAGCCTGGCCAACAGCAGGAGCGCCGACGCCCAACTGCCAATTGCGTCATACGAGGGGATGAACGCAATCAGCAAACTGGCGCTGGCCATCAGCAGCATGGTGCTGAGCAGCACCATGCGCCTGCCGAGTCTGTCGGCAAGGATGCCAAAGAAGATGCCGCCAATCGGCCGTAACAGGAACCCGGCGGCAAACACCGCCAACGTGTTGAGGAGGGCAGAAGTGGCGTTGCTTTTATCGAAGAGTGCCGCCGCGATGTACACCGATGCGACGGTATAGATCGTCCAGTCGAACCATTCCAGCAGGTTGCCGACGCCGGTGGCCATCAATGACTTTCTGCGCAAGGTGGTACGTGTTTTGGCCTGCCCGATCGAGTAGTCGGGCATGGTCTCGGTGATGTTATTCATTGTTGGCTCCGAGATGTTTCATGAACCACGGGATGTGGTGGGTAACGATGAGTTGCGTAAAGCTCCCTGAAAAAACGAGATGTCCCTGAATGCAAAACCTTGTAGGAGCCAGCTTGCTGGCGATCCAGGCACCGCGGTGTGTCAGGTGCACCGTGGTGATTTCATCGCCGGCAAGCCGGCTCCTACAGGTGGCGTCTGCGGATCAGGCGCGCAGATGCGCCAGCGCTACTTCCTCGATGCCGGCGGCATCCAGTTTGTAGTGCTCGTACAAGTGCGTCGGTGGTGCGATCAGGCTGTACTCGTCGTAGATGCCGTGGCGCTTGAGTTTCACGCCGACGCCTTCATCCGCCAGCACTTCGGCCACCGCAGCGCCCAGGCCACCAAGCACGTTGTGCTCTTCGACGGTCATCATGCGTTTGCTGCGTGCAGCGGCGCGCAGGATGGCGTCACGGTCGATCGGCTTGATCGACGCCATGTCGATCACGCCTATCGAACGCCCTTCGGCATTCATTTTGCGAGCCGCCGCCAGTGCCGGATGTACGGTGATGCCGCAGGCGATGATGGTCAGTTCCTCGCCTTCGAAGTGTTCATGAGCCTTGCCGAATTCGAAGGTCACGCCGTCTTCGTAAACGATCGGATCGCGACCGCGACCAATGCGGAAATACACCGGCTTGTCGTAGGTGGCCGAGGCTTTGATCGCTGCGACCAGTTGCGCGCCGTCCGCCGGCGACACCACCGCCAGATCAGCGATCGAGCGCATGGTGGCGATGTCTTCGGTGGCGTGGTGCGAGGTGCCATAGAAGCCCAGGGAAATGCCGGTGTGGTGCCCGATCAGGCGCACCGGTTGCGCCGAGTAGGCG
This sequence comes from Pseudomonas sp. BF-RE-25, assembly GCF_019956105.1. Lineage (NCBI taxonomy): Bacteria > Pseudomonadati > Pseudomonadota > Gammaproteobacteria > Pseudomonadales > Pseudomonadaceae > Pseudomonas > Pseudomonas sp. BF-RE-25. The sequence goes on along the minus strand of NZ_JAHBDB010000002.1, from coordinate 130,679 downwards.
ACGTCCATGCGGATCTGTTCGCAGCACAACAAACCGAGGAACGAGGCAAAGGTCGCCACGAACGGCATCACTCCGCAGGTGGCCAGACCGGCGGCGGCCGTGACCATGTTCTGCTCCGAGATACCGAATTGCAGGTAGCGCTCGGGGTAGCGGCTGGCGAATTTGTTCAGGCCGTTGGAGTACTGCAGGTCGGCGGAACCGGCCATCACCGGATACCCGGCCTCAGTCAGCTCAATCAGCGCATCGGACAAATACGACAGGCCAGGGTTGAGCGCGTTAAGGCCACGGTACTGCCAGGAATTGGGGGAAAGAGGGGCATTCATGTTCAGATCTCCATGGCTTCAATTTCAGCGATAGCGCGTTTGGCGTCTTCCGGGTCGAGGTAACCGAGGTGCCAGCCGGGTTCGGTTTCCATGTAGGAAACGCCTTTGCCCTTGACGGTTTTGGCGATGATGCACACCGGCTTGTCGCGGGTTTCATCGGCTTTGACACGGCGCAGGGTTTCAGTCACTTCGGCAATGTTGTGGCCGTCGATGACGTGCACTTCCCAACCGAACGCGCGCCATTTTTCGTCCAGCGGTTCGATGCCGATCACGTCGTCGACCGAGCCGTCGAGCTGGAAGCCGTTGCGGTCGACAATCGCGATCAGGTGCCGGGCTTTGTGATGAGCGGCGCTCATTGCGGCTTCCCAGACCTGGCCTTCCTGCATTTCACCGTCTCCGAGCATGACGAACACGTCGTAGACTTCGCCGGTGAAACGCTGCGCCAGACACATGCCCAGGCCGCCGGAGAGAGCGTGGCCGATGGAGCCGGAAGAGAAGTCGATGCCGGGCACTTTGCGCATGTCAGGGTGATCGCCCAAAGGGCTGCCCAGGCGCGTGTATTCATCGAGCCACTCCTTGGGGAACACGCCAAGGTCCGCCAGGATCGGGAACTGGCCCACGGCAGCGTGGCCCTTGCCCATCAAGAAGCGGTCGCGGCCCGGCCATTTCGGTTCGTCGGGGCGAATGGTCATCACGTCGTAGTACAGCGCCGAGAACAATTCGGCGGCGGAAAACACCGAGGTGTAGTGGCCGGTCTTGGCGATTTCAATCAGGCGGATCGTTTCCAGGCGGACGAATTTCGCCCGGTCTTTCAACATCCTTACGGTCTCGGCGGACGGCACAAAATTGCTGGCTTTCCACTGTTCGAGTGTTTTGCGGGGTGCAGACATCTCTACCTCCAATCACAGGCATGAATTTGTTGAAGTTGAATCTCAGCGGCGGGGTTTGAACTTCACCCGGATAGTGGTGGGTTCAACGGCGCTTTTGAGTCGGTGCTCAGTGGGTCAGGCCTTCCAGCGCGCGCATCGCCCCGATCAATTCGTCACACGTCAGTGCGTCGCCCGATACCGAGAGAAAATTGCGAGCGTGAGGCGCTTTCAAGGTGGGCTCGGCCACTTGCATCAACACCGAATCATCGATGTTGAGTACGCCCAGTTCGGTCAAGTTGCGGGGCAGGCCGATGCGTTGATAGAAGCTCAACATGTCGCCCATGAGTTCGGCGTCGCGATCTTCCAGTACCAACTGCACGAGTAAGCCGTAGGCCACCTGGAAACCGTGGACCTGCTGTTGCGCGCCGGGGATTTTCGACAGGCCACGGGTCATCGCGTGGGCAATGGACAAGCCGCCGCTTTCGAACCCCAGGCCGCTCATCAACAGCACCGCTTCAATCAGGTGGTCGAAGGCGACCGTGACCTCGCCGGTACCGGCCTGCGCCAGCGCGGGTTCGGCGTATTGGCGAATGATGTGATAGCACTCGCGGGCGAGCACCAACCCTGACAGTGCCGGGCGGGCACCAAACATGTTCACGCCACCGGACTTGTAGCACTGCTCGGCTTCGAATTTTTTAGTCAGCGCATCGGCAATCCCCGCGAGCAAGAACTGACGTGGTGCCTGGGCGATCAACGCGGTGTCCACCAGCACATAGCGCGGGCTGACCAGCAAGTGGCCGACTTCGCTCAGTTGATGGTGGGCGTCGTAGACCACGTAGTTTTTCGACGTGGGTGCATCGTTGGAGGCCACGGTCGGCATGGTGATCAGCGCACGACCCGAGGTGTGGGCGAGAGCCTTGCCGGCGTCGATGCACTTGCCGCCACCGACAGCGAGGATCATGTCGAACTCGACCTCTGAAGCCGCCGTTCTCAGACCGGCGATGCCGTCGGCGGTGATCTCGCCGTCGAAGGTGATGTAGTGCAACTCGACACCATATTGCGCAGAGGTGGCATCGAGGCGTTGCCGGATCAGGCCCAGCACATAACTGTCGATGACCACCACGGCCTGGCGTCCGCAGTGCGCCAGATAAGTGCCCGCTTGGGCGAGCACTTCAGTGCCTTGGACATACCGTCCGGGCGAGCCGAAAACCAGATTCATTCAGAACCTCTCACTTCACTGCTTATTGTTATTCGAGGACTCGGCGACAGGCTGCCGGGGTCTCGGTCTTGTTGTGATGCATGATATATCATGTATTTAAACGGTCAAGCGCTCAAGCGACGAGATGACCTCAGGCGATCGAATAACCGCCGTCGACCGGCAAGGTTGCCCCCGTCACGTAACGCGCGTTGTCCGACACCAGGAAGGCGATCACGTTGGCCACGTCTTCCGGCTCCCCCCAGCTCTTCATCGGGATACGCGCCATGATCCCTTCGGATCGCGTCGGGTCCTCGAACGCTCGGCGCGACAGGTTGGTCATGATCCAGCCCGGCGCCACGGCATTGGCCCGCACGCCATCGGTCGCCCAGGCCACGGCCATGCAGCGGGTCAGTTCGGAAATGGCCGCTTTGCTCGATGCATAGGCCGGGGTCTTGGCGGAGCCGAAAATCGCCAGCATCGAGGCGAAATTGACCACCGCCCCGCGCGCGGCTTTCAGGCCGGGCAGGGCCGCGTTTGTGATGCGCATTACGGCGGTGAGGTTGACGTCCATTACGCGGCTGAAGCCTTCCAGCGCCCACTCGCGGTTGTGGTCAATGATGCCGGCGGCATTGACGATGGCGTCGATGCGCTCGAACGGCTCGAAGAAGCTGCTGACCGCTTCGTCGTCGGTCACGTCCAGTTCCCGGTAATGAATGCCCTCGACCCGTTGCTCGGGTTCGCCGAGCCCCACGGTGAACACCTCATAACCGTCCGCGTGCAGACGTTGAGCAGTGGCCAGGCCGATGCCGGAGCCGCCGCCAGTCACGATTGCAGTCTTTTTCATGGTCTTTCCTTATGCAGGGGAGGCGGGCGCATCACACGCCCGATCTGGAAAACAGAAACTCGGCCAGCAGATCGATCTGGCCGGTAATCATGTGCGCACCTTTATGAATGACGCAGCCACGCTCGGCGGCGGCGCTCAGCAGCGGGGTGATGTCCGGGTTCATCACCACTTCACCGACCACCGTGCCGGGGGCGAGGGTTTCGACAGGCAACGGCAGCGGGTCTTCGGCTTTGAGGCCCAACGCGGTGCCGTTGATCACCACATCGAAACCCGTCGCGTCGGCGAGGCCGGCGCTGACCTGCCGACCGGGGAACATCTGCCGCAGTTCATGGGCCAGCGCTTCAGCCTTGGCCGGCGTGCGGTTGCTGATCACCAACTCTTGAAGAGGCTCGGCGAGCAGTGCGTGAGCAATGCCCGTCGCTGCGCCCCCCGCACCGAGCAATAAAACGCGTTTGTTGCTCAGGTCATGGCCCTGCTTTTTCAGGCCAGCGACAAAGCCGTCGCCATCGAACATGCGCCCGCTGAAGCGGCCGTCGGGCAGGCGTTTGGCGACGTTGCACACTTGCAACAGGCTGGCCGTGCCTTTGAGCTCATCGCACAATTTCGCCACCTCAAGCTTGTGCGGCACGGTGACAATCACCCCCGCCAGGTTTTCAATCCCGCGCAAACCTTCCCACGCCGTGGCGAGGTTGGCCGGTGAGACTTCCCAGGGCACCAACACGCCGTCGTGGCCGAGACGTTCCAGCAGCGGGTTGAAAAATTCCGGGGTGCGCAAGTGTTTGGCAGGGTAGGTGAGATGAACCACGACCCGGGTTTTACCGGTGATAGGCATTGCCATGTTCCTTTGTGATTTTGTTGTGATGCATGATATATCCTCAATGTGAGCGTGAGTCAACACGGTGGTGAATCCAGACGCAGTAGCGGTGGAAAACCGATGATGTATCATGCGTTATTCGCGCTTGAGGCCTGCAGGTCAGTCAATCTGCCGAGCCGGCGCACCTTCATTGAACCTGGAGATCGAGTAACCGTGACCGTGCATAAGCCCATTGATAAAGGCAACTTGAGCGAACGGGTGTATTCCATTATTCGCACCGCGTTGATGGACGGGCAGTACCAACCCGGCGACCGGCTGCGTATCAGTACGCTGGCCGAGGAATTCGGTGTGTCGATCACCCCCGTGCGGGAAGCGATTTTCCGTCTGGTCAGTGACCATGCGCTGGACATGAAAGCGGCGACCTCGATCTATGTGCCGGAGCTGACGGTCAGCCAGCTGCGTGAAATCCAGTTGATCCGCCATTTGCTGGAAGGCGAGGCGGCCGGCGTGGCGGCCCAGCGGATCACCCAGCCGGAACTGGAGAAACTCGAAGCCATTCAGGACGCGTTCCAGAAGGCGGTTTCGGTCGACTACAAACAGGCGGCGCTGCTCAACCGCGAGTTCCACTTCGGTTTGATCTCTGCGGCGCGCATGCCCGTGGTGTCGAAAACCCTGGAAAACATGTGGGTCATCATGGGGCCGCTGCTGAGCCGGTTTCATGCCGAGGTGCCCAAGCGAGAGTTGGCCAGCGCCAAACACAAGCATTTCGAAGTGCTGGACGGCTTGCGTACCCGTGACTCGGCCAAAGCCAAAGACGCCATGCAGGCCGATATCGCCTGGGGCGAGCTGATGATCGATTGGCTTGAGAAAAAGGAAAACCTCGCTGAGGCATAACCACCGCGCCTCTGTCGCATCAAGCTGAACCTGCCGCCCGAGCTCCACATCAGGAGCCTCGGGCGCTGTCGTTTTATGGCTGGCCGAGCGGGGTGGCACTGGAACGTTCAGTCGGGCAATCCACTTGCCACCTTCGCCACCTTTGAGCGGTCAACCTTGAGGGCTTCAGTATCGTTGCCAGCCCTCCCGAGCAGAACGCCTGATTGCGCAAAGGTGTTTTGAACAGGATTCAGCAATCTCGCCGAGGTCTTTGCGTTATGGGTTTCGGTGTCGGGGTTTTCTGTGATTTTTCGAGACGCCGGACTCGCCTGGGGTTTTGCTCTGATCCGTATTTTTCTGCGCTATCTGCATCTGTCATGTACTCGGCCTGCGGCCCACAATGACCGCACGGTCCGCAGTCGCGGTAGCCACTGAACCGCAAACTCATCATGTAGGAGGCCCCATGCCCAAGATGGCCATTTTTCTGGGTGGATTTCTGCTGTTAACCATTTTGATCGGTGCCTTGGCCACGATCTCTCCGACCTGATTCCTTCCTTCAATGCGCAACAAGCACAACGCCTCCACTTGGGAGGCGTTGTTGTTTCAGCGGTACCGTTTATTTACAAGAATCCGTCGATGAACCCCGTAACCTGTAGGAGCCGGCTTGCCGGCGATGGCGTCATCACGGCTACCACCGCTTCGCCAGCAAGCTGGCTCCTACAGGTCGGGTATAACCCGCAATTTGTAGGAGCCGGCTTGCCGGCGATGGCGTCCTCACGGCCACCACCGCTTCGCCAGCAAGCTGGCTCCTACAGGTCAAAACGATCCAGGTTCATCACCTTCGTCCAGGCCGCTACGAAGTCTTTGACGAATTTCTCCTTCGCATCACTGCTGGCATACAGTTCGGCCAAGGCCCGCAGTTGCGCATTCGAGCCAAAGACCAGATCGACCCGCGTCCCGGTCCATTTCACTTGGCCGGTTTTGCGATCGCGGCCTTCGAACTCCTGATTGGCGTCCGACACCGGCTTCCATTCCACCCCCATGTCCAGCAGGTTTTTGAAGAAGTCGTTGGTCAATGCCTCCGGTTGCTGGGTAAACACGCCGTGTCGGGTCTGCCCGACGTTGGTGTTCAACACCCGCAAACCGCCCACGAGCACAGTCATTTCGGGTGCGCTGAGGGTCAGTTGTTGCGCCTTGTCGATCAACAGGTGCTCGGCCGTTACGCGGTAGCGGGTTTTCAGGTAGTTGCGGAAACCATCGGCGATGGGTTCGAGGAAGCCGAAGGATTCGACGTCCGTCTGCTCTTGCGAGGCGTCCGTCCGTCCCGGTGTGAACGGCACCGTCACGCTGTGACCGGCATTTTTTGCGGCTTGTTCGACAGCGGCGCTGCCGGCCAGCACGATCAGGTCCGCCAGCGAGATTTTCTTGCCGGTGTTGTTGAACTCACGCTGAATGCTTTCCAGTTTCGCCAGCACACTCGCCAGTTGTTCGGGCTGGTTGGCTTGCCAGGATTTCTGTGGCGCCAGTCGCAGGCGTCCACCGTTGGCGCCGCCACGTTTGTCGGAGCCACGGAAGCTCGACGCCGCCGCCCAGGCCGTTGATACCAGCTGCGAGACGCTCAGGCCAGAGGCGAGGATTTTGCTCTTGAGTGCTGCGACGTCACTGTCGTTGACCAAGGCATGGTCGACCGGCGGAATCGGGTCTTGCCACAACAGTTCCTCCTTGGGCATTTCCGGGCCGAGGTAGCGCGAGAGCGGGCCCATGTCGCGGTGGATCAGCTTGAACCAGGCACGGGCGAAGGCGTCGGCCAACTGATCCGGATTGGCCAGGAAGCGCCGGGCAATCGGTTCATAGATCGGGTCGAAGCGCAGCGCCAGGTCCGAGGTGAGCATGGTCGGGTTACGCCGCTTGGACGGGTCGTGTGCATCCGGAATAGTGCCGGCCCCGGCGCCGTTTTTAGCCACCCACTGGTTTGCGCCTGCCGGGCTTTTGCTCAATTCCCACTCGAAGCCGAACAGGTTTTCCAGGTAGTTGTTGCTCCACCGGGTAGGCGTGGTGGTCCAGGTTACTTCCAGCCCGCTGGTGATGGTGTCCGGGCCTTTACCGGTGCCGAAGCTGTTTTTCCAGCCAAGGCCCTGGGCTTCGAGACCGGCGGCTTCCGGCTCGGCACCGACGTTGTCGGCAGGGCCGGCGCCGTGGGTTTTACCGAAGGCGTGGCCGCCGGCGATCAGGGCCACGGTTTCTTCGTCGTTCATGGCCATGCGGCCGAACGTTTCGCGGATGTCCAGGGCCGAAGCGACGGGATCGGGATTGCCTTCCGGACCTTCCGGGTTCACATAGATCAGGCCCATCTGCACGGCGGCCAGTGGGTTTTCCAGATTGCGCCCCTCATCGGTACGGCTGTCTTCATTTCTCCCAGGCTCGGCCACCAGTGGAACATCGCCGGGTGCTTGCACGGGTTTTTGCGCTTTGTCGTAGCGAACGTCACCGCCCAGCCATTTGTTTTCCGAGCCCCAATAAACGTCTTCATCGGGTTCCCACACGTCCGCGCGGCCACCGGAAAAACCAAAGGTCTTGAAGCCCATCGACTCCAGCGCGACGTTACCGGTGAGGACGATCAGGTCGGCCCAGGAAATGTTGTTGCCATACTTTTGCTTGATCGGCCACAGCAGCCGGCGCGCCTTGTCGAGGCTGACGTTGTCCGGCCAGCTGTTGAGCGGGGCAAAGCGCTGTTGACCGGAACCGGCACCGCCACGACCATCACCGGTACGGTATGTGCCAGCGGCGTGCCAGGCCATGCGGATGAACAGCGGCCCATAGTGACCGAAGTCTGCTGGCCACCAGTCTTGCGAATCGGTCATCAGTGCCGTCAAGTCTCGCTTGACCGCCGCAAAGTCGAGTTTTTTGAACGCTTCGGCGTAGTTGAAGCCTTCGTCCATGGGGTCTGACAGGGACGAGTGCTGGTGCAGGATCTTCAGATTCAGTTGGTTCGGCCACCAGTCACGGTTGGTGGTGCCACCGCCTGCGGCATGATTGAACGGGCATTTCGATTCGTTTGCCATGTGCGAGCTACCTTTGGTCGTGTTCTTCCGGCTATCGGGCCCGGGGCGGGCGTTAAATAGCAACGAGCGGAATCAAGGACATAGGCTGCAGGGCCAGCAGTTGGATCAACTGATTGTGGTGACCACACGGGAATTCTGAACAGCGGCAATCAGGTTGCCTGCGCGGTGGCCCACGGGTGGCCTAGTCAAGCTTCGGGCTCATTCCTGTCTCCTTTTCAGCGCTAATCCGGCCGGCTTATGGCGCCAGCGCAGACTAAGGTTAGACCTGAGTCGGGAAGTCAGCTAATAGGGCGAGTGTTGGGGCGTGATAGACGTACTCTTTCAATCTGGCGCCCGGAAACATTTCAAGGCCTCGGTTGTTTACGCTACTGGCTGGGTGCCACAATACTTCTTTGACGAAGCATCATGATCAGGCGGATCAAATGGACGGACTCGGACCCCGGTATGCCCCGGATGCTTTGATAGCAGCGCAGGTACGCACTGATCGCCTGCACCAGTTGTTCCATCAGTCGGTGACGGCGATTCCGGGCAGTGTCCTGGCGGCGATCATGTTGTGCCTGCTGTGTTGGGAGCGCTTCGATCACCACGTCATTTTTTGGTGGATGGGCATTCTGACGGCGTCGACCTCATTGCGCGTCGCGATGTTTATCGCCTATTTCCGCAGCGACAAAAGTACGCGCACGCCTGAGCAATGGGAGTGGAAATACTGGAGCACGCTGGTGTTATCTGCCGGTATCTGGGGCGCAGGCGCGCTGGCATTGATGCCCCCGGACGATATTCTGGCTCAGTCACTGGTCATGCTTTTTACCGTCGGGATGTCGGTCAGTGCGGTGTCCTGCTATTCGGCCTACCGATACATGACGCTGGTGTCCATTGGCCTGGTGTTGTTGCCGTGCACGATATGGCTGCTGTTCCAGCCGTCAGCAATGCAAGTCGGCATGGCACTGGCGGTGCTGGTGTTTGCCTCCTTCGTGGCCAGCGCTACCCGCAAACTCTCCGATGCGGTGGAAACCGCCTTTCGATTGACCCGTGAAATGGAGCAGGCGCACCGCATTTCCAATCTTGCCGCGCAGACCGATGAACTCACCGGCCTGAGGAATCGCCGGGCTTTTTTCGAGCACGCCCAGCAGTTGCACAGTTACTGCAAAAACAATCAGCTGCCGCTGTGCGCCGTGATGCTGGATATGGATCACTTCAAACACATCAACGACACCTATGGTCATCAGGTCGGGGACCAAGTGCTGAGTCAGATGGGCCTGGTCATCAGCACCTCGTTTCGTGAAACGGATGTCTACGGCAGGCTGGGGGGAGAGGAGTTCGCCATTCTGCTCCCGGACACCTCGATTGAGGAAACCCTGAACATTGCCGAGCAACTCATCCGCTCCATTGCCGAACTGATGACCGGGCCGGTGCATTGCATAACGGCCAGCCTCGGTGTCGCGTCGATGGACGCCTCCGACCTTGATTTGCACAGCTTGATGAACAACGCCGATAAGGCCCTGTATCGAGCCAAGGCCCGTGGCCGAAACCAGATCGCCGTTTCCGAGTGATGCCGTGCAAGGCTTGTGACCTGGCGGTCATTCAAGTTGCACCGGCAGAGCGCGCTTCTATATAGTGGCAAAATAATATCAACTATAAATAATTTGCTGGCAGGGCTGCATTCACACCGTTGGGCGCTCCGTGCTGGTTGAAGAATCGCGCACTTGAGAATGTCCATGCCTAATCGCTCTTTGCACTTCAAGCTGTTCTGGACGGCCCTGATCGGGACCGTCGTCGTCATGGCGCTGCTGCTGGGCTCCATCGCCTATATCGCTTATGGCTCCTCCGTCAAAGAAACCGCCGAGCTGGTCGACACGGTCGTCAAGGCCAATGCCAAGGAAGTGGAAGTCGAACTGGGTGTCGGTTTTACCGTCGCCGAATCGCTGGCCAGCGTCGCAACGGCCATGCAGCAACAGCACGTTGATCGCAAGACCGCCGATGCCGTGACCCGCCAACTGTTTGAAGCCAATCCGCAACTTTTGGGCCTGGGGCAGTATTGGGAAACCAACGCCTTCGATGGCAAGGACAGCGAATTCGCCAACCAGCCGAATCACGATGCCACCGGCCGTTACCTGACCTACTGGAACCGTGCGAGTGGCTCGGTGAAATCGGAAGCGCTCAGCGGTTACGCCCCGGAAAATGCCGATAACCAGTACTACTATCAGCCGCTGCACAGCCGCCAGCCGTGGGCTTCCGAACCGTTTGCCTACAGCACGGGCAGCGGCCAGAAAGTCATGATGGTGTCGATCATGGCGCCGCTGTTGCAGGGCGGCAAAGCCCTGGGTGTGGCGGGTGTCGATATCCCGCTTGAAAGCATCAATCGGCAACTGGCGAAAATCGATGCCTACAAAGGTTATGGCGCTCTGGTTTCGAGCAACGGCCTGTACGCCAGCCACCCTGATGCGAAGCGTTTGAGCCAGCCGGCCGACGATTTGCCGACGGCTGCCAAAGAGGCGATCAAGGCCGGTCAGCCGTATGGCTTCCAGCGCGATGGCTGGGGTTATGTGTTGCAACCGGTGCGTATCGGCAAAGCCCCGAACACTTGGGCGCTGATGGTGGCGTACCCGCTGGCGGAAGCCATGGCGGGCATCAATCAGTTCCTCTGGACCGCCGTCGTCATCGGCCTGGTGGCGCTGTTGGCATTGGCCATCGTGCTCTGGCATTTGCTGGCGTGGCACATTCGTCCGCTGTCCGGCCTGACGGTCGGCATCCAGGCCTGGGGCGGCGAATTGGGCCTGCGATTTGAACAACGCAGCGGCGATGAAACCGGCAAACTGGCGGGCGCATTCAACCAGTTTATCCAGCGCCTGGGGGATCTGGTGGGGTCGATTCGCCACAGCAGCGGCGCCCTGATGCAGATCTCCAATCACCTGGGCGATACCACTCAGGCCGTTGCCGACCGGGCGACGTCGCAGCACACCGCAACCGAAGAAATGGCCAGTGGCGTCACCGCGCTGGCGCACTCGGTCACCGAGATGTCGCAGCAAGCCGAAGACGTGGAGCAACTGGCGCGCAACACCGAAGAGCTGACCAAGCATATCTCCGGCGATATGAACCAGACCCTGGCCGGGATCACCCACATCGACCAGACCATGGACGACGTTGCCGGCACTGTGGGCGACCTGGAAAAACGCTCGCAGCAGATTGCCGGGATCATCGCGGTGATTCGCAGCATCGCCGACCAGACCAACCTCCTGGCCCTGAACGCTGCAATCGAAGCCGCACGGGCAGGGGAGCAGGGACGCGGTTTCGCCGTGGTGGCGGACGAAGTGCGGCAACTGGCAGAACGCACCAGCCGCTCGACCGGTGAAATCGGCGAGATGATCGGCGCCATCGGTTCTGATGTGCGCAACACCGTTGCCAACGTCCAGCAAGTTGGCGAAGCGGTGCGCCTGGGCGTGGTGCAACTGACCACCTCGGCACAAGGTGTCGATCAGATTCGCCAGCATGCCCAGGACATTCTGACGCGCATCAGCGAAGTCGCGCGCCAGACCCAAAGCCAGGCCGCCACCGGTGAGCAATTATCCGTCGCTATCCAGGGTGTCAGCCGGATCTCCGAGCAGAACGATCACGCGATCCGTAGCCTGCTCGATCAGTCGCTGCAATTGCGCGATCAGGCCGGCTCGTTGAACCAGCAACTGACGCAATTCAAGGATTGAGAACTGCCTGCAGGAGGCGGCGGCGAAATCTTGCGTCGTCGCCGCTGGCCACCGGCGCTCAGGCTTTTTCGCACGGACAGTGGCAGTTAATGCGCAGGGTGTTTGATGACAGTATTCTGTCTGCATAACAATCACCGCTGAATTGTGCGAGCGCCAACCCTTGAAGAGTCGAGCATTGCTGGTTGGGGTGGACATGGGCACCTCAAGCACTCGAGTCGTTGTCATGGACGAAAACGGCCGCAACCTGGGCGCCGCCAGTCGCCCCACACGTTTGTTGAATCCTGCGCGTCAGGTGTTCGAACAGAACCCTGACGAACTGTATGCCTCGGTCCTGCTGGCGATAAAGGATGCCTTGAGTCAGTCCGACTTCCAGCTCGCGGACGTTAGCGGCCTGGCGATTTGCGGACAGATGGCCGGGATTTCCACCATCGGCCGGGACTGGGAGGCGACCACGCCTTATGACTCGTGGCTGGATCTGCGTTGCGCCAGTCAGGTCCCGCGACTGAAGACCTGCGAGCCACAGATCATCCAATGCTCGGGTGGCCCGGTGAGTGCCAATCACGCGGCGAAATGGCTGTATTGGCGCGAGGAGCAACCACACACCTATCGCAAGATCAGCAAGATCATCATGCCGGCCGCGTATGTCGCGGGGCGCATGGCCGACTTGAACAGCGATGCCGCGTTCATGGATTACACCTACCTGGGCTTCAACAGTTTTGCCGACAGCCAGGCGATGCAATGGAACACTTCGCTCATTGAGGCATTCGGCCTTGAGGCCGACCGGCTGCCCACGCTGGTAAAACCCTGGGATCGCATCGGCTCGGTCGGCCCCAGTGCGTCGAGCGTTTGCGGACTGTTGGCCGGCACGCCGATTTATGCCGGCTGTGGGGATATCGCCGCCTCGTTGCTGGGCACCAGGGCCTTCACGCCGGGGCAACTGTTCGACATTGCCGGCACCGGTTCAGTGTTGGCGACGTTGCTCGACCACTATGCGGTCGACTCCCAGCACAACACCCTCACCACGTTCCGGCATTGCATCCCCGAGCTGTTTTATTCGATGGCCTACGTCGGTGGGGCCGGCATCAGTCTCAATCGGTTCGGTCTCGATGGCGTCGAATGCCAACAACTCGAACAGCGGGCCGCCGCGCCGTTGGCCGAGCGCAATAAATTATTGTTCTTGCCCCATCTCGGCGGGCGCCATGCACCGTTCGATGCCTCGCTGGCCGGCGCCTTCGTCGGTCTCGACTGGACCCACGACCGCAGCGACCAATACCGGGCGATGCTGGAGTCGATTGCCTACGAATACGCGCGTTTTCTCGGGTGCATGAAGGACATGCAGATCGTTGTCGATCAGGGTGATGTATTCAGTCTGGGCGGCGGCTCCGGCAGCCAGTTGTTTAACCAGATCAAGGCCGATGTGCTGGGTCTGCCTTACCGCAAACCTCCGGCCGCCGAGTACGGTGTACTCGGCGCAGCCATGTTGGCGGGGCACGGTGCCGGGGTGTTCCCTGATTTGCAGCAGACCGCCACTGATTGGCCGCGTCTGGACGAAACCCTGACCTTGCCCGACGTTTCGAAACAGGCGTTCTATGCCGGCATGCGCAAGGCCTATGAGCGGATGCTGACAAACCTCAAGCCGGTATTTGCCGATCTGCAGGCGGTTTCGCTTCCCTGAGCACGATGTCGTCAGGCGTCGGGCTCAGAATGTGTCGCGACGCGGTGTCGAGGTGCTTGAAGTACTGAACGGCAAACTCGACAAAAGATCTGACCCGTGGCGGCAATTTCTTCCCGCCTTCGGTGAGCAAATGGAACCCCGTGGTAGGGCATTGATAGTCTTCCAGCAGCGGCACCAGCCGCTTGGCCTGAATGTCCTCCGCCACCTCCCAGACCGACTTCCAGATAATTCCCAAGCCTTGAACCGCCCACTGGCGCAGGGTAAAGCCGTCGTTGGCCAGCCGGTTGCCCTTGACCTGAATCGTGGTCGGCACGCCCTTGCTGATGAACTTCCAGCGATCCAGTGCAAAGTCGGCGCGCAGTTGCACCAGGCAGTTGTGTTGATGCAGGTCTTCGGGGTGCAGGGGCGTGCCGTGTTGTTCAAGGTACTGCGGCGAACAGCAGACCATTTGCCGGTCCACACCCAGGCTGCGGGCGATCAGCGAGCTGTCCGGCAGGTCGCCGAAACGGATCGCGATGTCCGAGCCGGACTCGACGAAGTCCAGTATCCGGTCAGTGAAAAACAGGCGGATGCTGACATGCGGGTTTTCGCGGATAAACGCATCGACCAATTGGCTGACCCACTGCCGACCCAGGTCGGTCGGGCAGGTCAGGCCGATGGTGCCCAGCAGGTCGCTTTGACCGTTTTTGATGACGCTGTCGAGCGCATCAACCTGTTCGAGAATTTTCAGGGCGTTCTCAAACAGCAACTGCCCTTCGGCGGTGGGGCTCAGGCTGCGGGTGTTGCGCTTGAGCAAGCGCAAACCATAGAACTCCTCCATCGCCTTGAGCCGGCCACTCATGGCCGCTGGCGACAGGCCCATTTGTCGTCCGGCGGTTGAAAGTGACCCGGTCTGCACGACCAGGCGAAACATTCGCATGTCCTGTAATCGATCAACCATGGCAGTTCGTCTCGCGGAAGTTTCTTGTTAGTTGTTCATGAAGTATCGGCCGATTATTCAGTTAAAGCCATATTGTCGGCGGCGTTGATAAGTACGGCCATAAACATGAGAGCCCCTTGGAACGGGCGTTTCAGGGCACTTGTGAAGGTAATTCAAATGAGTTTGTTGTTGGCTTCACCTTTCGGAATAGTTGAAAAGTCAATTTTTTAAAAGTGAATAGAAAATGCTGGGTGATTGTTAATAATGAATGCCTGCGCTTGATGAGTCACAATAAGAAGAGGGTTTATGTATGCGTGTTCAATATCAAGAGGCCGCCCCAGCGATTGATCTGGCCGGCCAATTCAAATTGGCGATGGGTCGCTTCGCCTCCTCCATAACCCTGATCACCACACTCGATGATGACGGCCACCCCCATGGCCTGGCGGCAACCGCTTTTTCTTCGGTGTCGATGGACCCCGCATCGGCGCTGATCTGCATCAACCGAAGCGCCAGCGCCTCACCCGTGATCAAACGCTCCGGGCTGTTCTGCGTGAACATGCTGCAAAACAACCACGAACCGATCTGCAAGATTTTCAGCCAGCCGGACCTGCGCGAGCAGCGCTTTGTTGCGGGCGAGTGGCAGACCGGCATGGACGGCATCCGTTACCTGGTCGACGCGCAGGCTGCGATCTTTTGCGAAGTGGTGCAGGAGATCGAACACGGCACGCACACCATATTCATCGGCAACGTCATTGATGTGATTACGCAACCTCTGGAAGAGCCGCTTCTGTATATGGGCGGGCGTTACAGGGAACTTGGGATTTAAACAGTCGTTGTGTCTTGCTCGGTCTTATAACAATTAGATAAGAAGTGGATGTGGGTATGAATAATCAGTTGCTGGTGAAATCAAGACTGTCCGGGTCCATTCCCAAGTGGATCGGACTGGACACCAATGTCGCAGGCCCGATGATCGGCCTTTTATTGTTATGCACGGTATTAACAGTCTTCACCGATAGTTTTCTGACGTTGAGTAACCTGCTCAACGTACTGGATCAAGTCACCGTGCTCGGCATCATGGCGCTGGGCATGACGCTGGTGATTCTCATCGGCGGTATCGACCTGTCCGTGGGCGCGGTGCTCGCGGTGGCGATCATGGTCATGAGCTGGCTCGAACAGGTGCTCGGGTTGCCGATGTGGGTCGCCATGCTCGGTGCGATCGCTGCCGGTGCGGCGTGTGGTTCAACCACGGCGTTGATGGTGGTCAGGGCAGGGTTGCCGTCTTTCATTGCCACGCTGGCAATGATGTCCATCGCTCGCGGGCTGGCCTACATGGTTACTGACGGCGCGCAAGTCAGCGGTTTCCCGGAGTGGTTCAGCAACCTCTCGGTGATTCGCTACGGCGGTGTGCTGTCGCTGACCGTGACCTGCTTCATCGTGCTGGCCCTGGTGTTCTGGTTCGTTCTCAAGTTCACCGTCCCCGGCCGCAGCCTGTACGCCATCGGCGGCAGCAGCAAGGTGGCCAAGCTCGCCGGCATTCGCGTCAAGGGCTACACCAGTGCCGTCTACATCATCTCGGGCATTTGCGCCGCGCTGGGCGGAATCATCATGACCTCGCGCCTGGACACTGCCGGAGCGGGCGCCGGCGTCGGTTATGAGCTGGATGTGATCGCGGCGGTGGTCATCGGTGGCGGCAGCCTCAAGGGCGGCGCCGGCAGCGTGGTCGGCACGATTGTCGGCGTACTGATCATCGGCGTTTTGCGCAACGGCTTGAACCTGGCCGGCATCTCTCCCTTCGTCCAGCAAGTGGTCATCGGCGCGGTGATTGCCTTCGCGGTGATGCTCGATCTGCTCAAGCGCAAAGCTGACTGAACCCCCTGTGGTCGAACCGTCCAACACACAATAAAAAGGATAAAGACATGAACCTCCACGCATTTTCGCGGCGCTTTCTGTGGCTGCCGCTGTTGACCTGCATGATGTCGGCAGGTGTTCACGCCGAGAGTAAACCGGTGGAACAAATCACTGTCGGGATGTCGATCCCGAGCCTGCAATGGGTGTTCTACCTGATGGTCCGTGACGGCGTCATGGAACAGGCCAAGACCCTGGGCATCAAGAACGTGCTGGTGGCCGACGCACAGGCCGATCCCGCCCGCCAGGTCAGCCAGATTCAGGACATGTTGAGCAAGGGCATCGATGTGCTGCTCTATACCGCCACGGGCAGCGCGGCGTCGGCCGTGCCGGTGCGGCTGGCGCGTCAGCAGGGCGTGCCGGTGATCTGCATCGACAATTTCCCGAAGAACGTCGAATGCGATGCCTACATCTCCACCGATAACCTGGCGGCAGCGGGTGAGCTGGCCCGGCAGATGATCGCGCTGACCGGGGGCAAGGCTGAAATCGGCCTGCTCCAGGGCACCTTGGGCGACTCGACGGAAGTGGCTCGGGCCAAGGGCCTGAACGCGGTGCTGTCCCAGGCGCCGGAGATGAAAATCGTCGACCAGAAACCTACCGACTGGCTACAGGACAACGGCTTCAAAGTCGCCCAGGACATGCTGCAGAAGAACCCGAAGATCAACGTCTTCATCGGCCGTTCCGATGCCCCGGCGCTCGGTGCCGCCCAGGCGGTCAAAGTCGCCAACATCGATCACAAGGTCTGGGTGTTCGGCTACGACGGTTTGCCGTCGGCGCTGGAAGCCATCCGCGACGGCAAGCTGGACATGACCATCACCCAGCAAGCGGTGGAAATGGGCCGTACAGCATTGCGCACTGCGGTGAATCTGCAACAAGGCAAACCGGTCGAGAAGACCCAGCTGCTGCCGGCCTTCGTCACCACCCGGGAAAACGTCGCGGCTTTCCTCGAGCAACATCCTTGAGACCGGCGAAGGAGGGCACGTCATGAAAGCGATCACCAGCGATCAGGCGCCGCTGTTCAGCGCCTGCAACATCGGAAAATCCTTCAACTCGGTCAAGGTGCTGGAGGACATCAGTCTCGATATCGGTTACGGGGAAGTGGTGGCGCTGCTGGGGGAAAACGGTGCGGGCAAATCGACCTTTTCCTCCATCGTCGCCGGAGCGCTGACGCCGTCCAAAGGCACGATGTTCCTCGCCGGCCAGCCCTATGCACCGACCGGTCCGGGGGCGGCGATTGCCCTGGGGATCAACATGATTCATCAGGAGATCCATCTGCTGCCTGACCTGAGTGTGGCCGAGAACGTTTTCCTCGGCCATCTACCGACCCGGGACGGGATCATCGACCGCAAGCACATGTACCGCGAGACAGAAAAACAGCTGCGTCGCCTGGGCCTCGATATTTCGCCGGACACCCCTGTGCGCCAGTTGAAAATCGCCGCGCAGCAACTGGTGGAGATTGCCCGGGCACTGACGTTCAATTCGCGGCTGCTGATCCTCGACGAACCGACGGCGGCGCTGGGCAAGGAAGAGACCGACCTGTTGTTCAGACAGATCGAGGAGTTGAAGAAAGAGGGCGTTTCTTTCATCTACATCAGCCATCGGATGGAGGAGATTGCCAGGATCGCCGACAAGGTGGTGGTCATGCGCGATGGTCATCTCATTGCTCGTCACGAAACCGGAGCGGCCGATGTCAGCGTGCTGGTGTCGCAGATGGTCGGACGTTCGATCGAGCGCTTGTTTCCGCAGCTGCCAGCGCCTCGCGAAGAGGTGGTGTTGAATGTTGAACAGCTGTCGGACAAGGCCGGGCGCTTCCACGACATTTCGTTTTCGGTGAAGGCCGGCGAAGTCTTCGGCATCGCGGGCATTGTCGGCGCCGGCCGCACGGAGCTGGTTCAGGCGATTGCCGGGTTGAGTGCGGTGAATCACGGCAAGGTGATGCTGGGTGACCGGCACCTGCCGGCCAACAACGTGTTGGCGGCGATCCGTGCCGGCGTGGTGCTGATCCCCGAAGACCGCAAGTCCGAAGGTGTGGTGCTGAGCCAGACCATTGCCGAAAACCTCGCCTACTGCAATCTCGACAGCCTGAGCTCCTGCGGCGTCATGGCCAATCAGCGGGTACTGGCGTTTGCCCAGGAGCGCATTGCGACACTGGGGATCAAGGGCCTGGCGGAACAGATGCTCGACAAGTTGTCGGGCGGCAATCAGCAGAAAGTGGTCATCGCGAAATGGATCGCGCGCAACCCGAAAGTCATCATTCTCGATGAGCCGACCCGGGGCATCGACATGGGCGCGCGAGCGGCGATTTACGAGTTGATCATCGAACTGTCGAAGACCGGCGTGTCGGTGATTGTCGTGAGCTCTGACCTTGAAGAAGTCATCGGTTTGTCCCATCGGGTGATGGTCATGGCGCGCGGTTGTTCCCAAGGGATTTTGCACCGACCGCAGATCGCGCCCGACACCATCATGACCCTGGCCACCGCTTGATAACGGGCTGTCACTGAGGAGCTCCATCATGTCTACCCCGTATCAACCGCTACCTTACCGGCCCTTTACCGAGTTGCTCGACTTGCGCGGTAAAACCGCCGTCGTCACCGGCGGTGGCAGTGGCATCGGGTTCGCCATCAGCCAACGGCTGGCCGAAGCCGGGGCCAACGTGCTGATCGGCAGCCTGGCGCCGGAGCGTTGCCATGAACTGATCGAAGCCGGTTTTGCCGTTTCGTTCCTGGCCACCGACGTCTGTCGTCCCGCCGACATCCAGGGCCTGGCAGACACCGCCATCGAGCGTTACGGCCGTCTCGATATCTGGATCAACAACGCGGGTGTTTATCCGCTCAAGGCCGTTGACGACATTGATCCGGGTTTCTGGGACGAACTCCACGCCATCAATACGCGTGCGGTGTTTCTGGGGGCACAGGCCGCTCAACGGCAAATGCGCAAGCAGGCGAGTGCCGGAGCGATCGTCAATCTGTCGTCGATTTGCGGTCACCGGCCAATGGCCAATCACTGCACCTACGACGCCTCAAAAGGCGCGGTGCTGGCGATGACGCGAAGCCTGGCCAAGGACCTGAGCGCCTTCAACATTCGCGTCAACTCGGTATCCCCCGGGCTGACGGCAACGCCAGGCAATCTGGAGCCGGAGCTGCTGGCGCAACACCGACAGAACAACGTGTTGAACAACATTGCACTGGGGCGGCCGGCAGAGCCCTTCGAGATCGCCAATGCGGTGCTGTTTCTGGTGTCGCCACTGGCCTCCTACGTGACGGGTATCGATCTGTTGGTGGACGGCGGCTGGTTGCTGCACGGCAGTTGAAGAGGCGCGGCTGATTGCGCTTGCTCAAGCCGATCGCCGCGAAAAATTGAACGCATCCCTTGAACGTTGCGACTTGCAGCGCCGGCACTGGCACGCCTGCAAAACGAGCGCACGTCCTGAAAGCGGTGTGCTGCGCATAGAAATCAAGCAGCGCACCGATCACTGAAAACAGCAGGAGAACGACATGAAACTTGCCATGTTCATGCAGCCCCTTCATCACAAGGGCTGGGATTATCACGAGATGTACGATCAGGATATTGCCTGCGCCGTCCACGCCGACGCCGTCGGTTTTGATGAGCTTTGGGTTGGCGAGCACACCTCGCAACGCACGGAGCCGGTGACCAATGCCCTGCAATTCATGTCCAGCCTGATTCCGCTGACCCGGCGCATGAAATTGTGCACCGGGGTGCTGAACCTGCCGCATCATTTTCCGGCGCGGATTGCCGCCGATGCCGCGATGTTCGATCACATGTCCAAGGGCCGTTTCATCATGGGCATCGGCCCGGGTGGCCTGGCCTCGGATTTCGAGGTGTTCGGCAGCAACGGCAAGGACCGTGGGCAGATGATGGTCGAATGCTACGAGATGATCCGCGCCATCTGGAACTCAAGCGCCCCTTACGAGTTTTCCTCGGAACACTTCCAGGTCAGCCTCAAGGACTCGGTGAATCACGAGCTGGAAATCGGCTACATGCCGACGCCGTTCCAGAAGCCGTTCCCACGGGTTGCAACCACGGCCATGAGCCCGTTTTCCGGAACGGCGAAACTGGCCGGGGCCAAAGACTGGGACCTGATGTCGGCCAACTTCAACCCGACGGCGACCGTGGCCTCGCATTGGCTGGCTTACTGCCAGGGCGCCGAAAGTGCCGGGATCAAGGCCGATGCGAACAACTGGCGCGTGGCCCGCTCGGTGTTCGTCGCCGACTCCCAGGCCCAGGCCGAAGACTACCTGGCGCAAGACAGCTGCACCCTGCGCCGTTACTTCGATTACATGATCGATAACCTGTCCTCCAACAACTACACCAAGATCTTCAAGACCCGCCCCGACATGACCGACGAGGAAGTGACGGTCGATCACTGCATCAAGGAGATGGTGATTTACGGCGACGTGAATTCCGTGACCGAACAACTGGTCGCGTTCAGTGAGCAGACCGGGCCGTTCGGCACCTTGATGACTGCCTTCCACGAGTGGGATGACGAAGCACTGTGGCGGCGCTCGATGGAGCTGACGGCGCAGCAGGTCATGCCCCGTCTGAACGACTACATGACACCGCGTTTGAAAGCGCAGTAATCGCCTTGTCGCGATTGCGTGCGTGTGTACGGCCACGTCCCGGACGTGGCCGCAACTTTGGTAATGCGCCTGGACACTACACATGACTGATTTGACAAGACAGGACCTGCGCGAAGGTGATCGCGCGTTCGAACTGACCGCCACTGAACTGGCTCGCCTGCGGGAAAAAGCCCAGTTCATTCGCCTGGAAACCATCCGACTGATCGAGATCGCCAAGGTCGGTCACTACACCTCGGTTTTTTCCGCCGCCGAGTTGTTCGCCGCGCTGTATTACGACGTGATGGACTTGCGGTTTGGCGAGCCGAAATGGCCTGATCGCGACCGCTTCATGATGGGCAAGGGGCATGCGGCGGTCGGCCTGTTTCCGGTGCTGGTGGAATGGGGCTTCTTTGCGAAAGAGATCCTCGATAACTACACGCGCCTCGGCAACCCGCTGGGCGATCACCCCGACATGCGCAAAGTGCCGGGCGTGGATTTCTCCTCCGGTTCCATCGGGCACGCCTTGTCCGGCGGCCTGGGCATGGCATTGGCCGGGCGCATGCTTGGCAAGTCGTTCACCACCTACGTGATGCTCGGCGACGGTGAAATGCAGGAAGGGCAGGTCTGGGAAGCGGCGCTGGGAGCGGCTCACCACAAAGTCCACAACCTGGTGGCGATCATCGACCGTAACGGCTACCAGCTCGACGGCAATGTCGACGACGTCATCGGCATCGAACCGCTGGCGGACAAATGGATCGCCTTCGGTTGGGAAACCCACGTGGTCGACGGGCATGACCTGGCGGCGGTCACCCGTCTGTTGCGTCGCCTCAAGGCCGATACCACTCGCACGCAGCCGGTCTGCATCATCGCCAACACGGTGAAAGGCAAGGGCGTTTCCTACATGGAAACCGAGCCCGGCTGGCACCTCGGTTATCTCGATCCGGAAGATGCGCAACGTGCTATCGACGAAATCAAAAGCAAGGTGATTTAACTCATGAATACCGCACCTCTGTCGAACAACTCCTGGCAGTACCGGGAACTGAACAGCCAGACACCCAGCTTGAATGCCTTGTCCGATGCACTGATCGAACTGGTCGAGCAGGGCGAGCCGATTGTCGCCGGCACCGCTGACTTGCAGTACTCCAACGGCCTGTCGAAATTTGCGCAGCTGCACCCGGAGCGCTTCGTGCAGTTCGGGATTTCCGAGCAAAACATGGTGTCGGCGGCAGCCGGCATGGCGGCGGTGGGGATGAAGCCGTTTGTGGCGACGTTTGCCTCGTTTCTGCCGTTGCTGTGCTGCGAGCAGATCCGCATGGACGTGGCGTACTCCGCGTTGCCGGTACGTTTGATCGGTCACCATGCGGGGATTTCCCTGGGCTTTTATGGCACTTCGCACCACGCCACTGAAGACCTGGCGATCATGCGTTCGATTGCCGACATCACAGTGGTCGCCCCGGCGGACGGCAATCAGCTCAAGGCGGCCATTCTGGCGTCGGCCAACTACCCGCAACCGATCTATTTCCGCATTCAGCGCGGGCGTGATCCGGTGGTGTATGACACCGTTCCGGACTTTGTCTTCGGCAAAGCCACTGTGCACTTGACGGGCGATGAGCTGACGATCATTGCCACCGGCTCCACGGTTCACCCGGCCCTTGAAGCGGCTCGGGCGTTGAATGCCGCAGGGCGTTCGGTGGGGGTGATCGACATGACGACCATCAAGCCGCTGGACCGTGAGGCGGTGCTGACTGCGGCGCGCAATAGCCGGGCGATTCTGACGGTGGAAGAGCACAACATCATCGGCGGCTTGGGTGGGGCGGTGTGTGAGGTGATTGCGGAGGAGGGTGTTGGGGTCAAAGTGCGGCGGCATGGCATTTACGACGAGTACAGCCTGATTGCGCCGCCGACTCATCTTTACCGGCATTACCGGCTTGATGCGGCCGGGATTGAAAGTGTGGCGCTGGAAGTGCTGGGTTGATTGCGGTTTTTTGCTGACTGATTGAGGCGGCTTTTGGTGAGGTCGCCTGAGGTTTTTCCCTTTGGGCGTTATGGGCCTGTACGTGTGACCGGGGTGTTCATTGACGAGCGCGCTGGTTGCACGTTTTTTTTTGGCTTGGTGTTTGTGTGCATATCCGTTTTTGCGGTAACGGCCGCTAATGGTTTCGCTTTTACAGCGAGTCACTTTGGAAAAGCCCCAAAGTAACCAAAGGGCTTTTGCCCCTTTCGTTCGGTGCCTCGCTATGGCTCGGCATACCCTCGCTCCGGTCCTGCTCCGTGGGCCCGCCGCGATCGGCCATCCCTGGCCGTGCGCGGCTAACCCGGCATCCATGCCGGGTTGCCCACTGCGCAGAACCTGCGCTCGGCCTCTCGAGGGGGCGTGTACCTCAAGATCAAAAGCAAAAGGCGAGCTAACGCTCGGCCTGATGAGTGGTGAGAAGCGAAAGCGTACGCGATTCCCTGTAGGAGCCGGCTTGCCGGCGAAAAGCGTGTAGGCACCGCGCTCATTCAGACAGCCCGCGTTATCGTTGACGTCCATCGCCAGCAAGCTGGCTCCTACAAGGGAAATGCGTATGCGTTTGGATAAATACGATCAACTGTAGGAGCCGGCTTGCTGGCGATGGCGTCCGTGAAATCGCCATCGCTGGCAAGCCAGCTCCTACAGGGGGAAGGTGGATGTGTTCGGAATGAGTTGACCGCAAAGGAGGAGCAGAACGCGTACTACGTTTTTTCCCTTTGGGCGTTACAGGCTTGAACGTGTGACCGGGGTGTTCGGCCTTGCGAGAGGGCGACTACGGCAACAGCACCGCGAGGCGGCCTGGCTCCTCAGTCGTGCGCGGACTCCAGCATTGTTGTGGCCCACAAATTTCGGACACTTACGCATTCCCCTGTAGGAGCTGGCTTGCTGGCGATGGACGTCAACAATAACGCGGGGTGTCCGAATGAACGCGTCGCCCAAACGCTTTTCGCCGGCAAGCCGGCTCCTACAGGGATCTGCGTACGCTTTTGATTTCCACCACTCATCAGGCCGAGCGTTAGCTCGCCTTCAGCTTTTGATCTAAGCGCCCCCTCGAGAGGCCGAGTGGAGGTTCTGCGCAGTGGGCAACCCGGCATGGATGCCGGGTTAGCCGCCCCCGGCCAGGGATGGCCGATGGCGGCGGGCCCACGGAGCAGGACCGGAGCGAGGGCATGGCGAGCCTTAGCGAGCCACCGAACGAAAGGGGCAAGAGCCCTTTGGTTACTTTGGGGCTTTTCCAAAGTGACTCGCCGTAAGGGCGAAACCAATAGCCGCCGTTACCGAAGAAACGGATATGCACACACCCAGCAGCATCACCGCATAAAGCGAACAATCACCACTGCACACCGCTAGTCTCGATCCACTGCTGAATCGACTCCCGCTTCGGCGCCCAGCCTAGCAACACTCGAGCATTGACCGCACGCACACGGCTATTCGAACCAATGGCAAAGCGCGCCCAATCCCCCAACTCGGCAATCGCCTCATCCGCCGGCCAGCTCTGAATTGCCCCGCCAAAACCCAACGACTTGCTGATCGACGTCGCAATCTCGATAAACGAAGCCTCGCCATTCTCGGCAAAGAACAACGAAGCAGAAGGCGCCTTCTCGATAGCCAGACGATACAACTCCGCCAGGTCTTCGATGTGCACGTTGGACCAGCGATGCACCCCGGCCCCCATATAAGCCCCCGCGCCATACTTGCGCGATTGAGCGAACAGTTTCGGCAGTTGATCGCTTTTCGCCGGCACGCCCAACGTCTCGCCATAAATCATGGTCGGGCAGAACACGATGCTGCGAATACCCAGCTCAACGCCAGCATTACGCACCAGCTGATTGATCTCGACCCGGTCCTTGCGGATGTCCATCGGCGTGAATGGCGTTTCATCGGTGAAGATATCCGGGCGTTCATAGGCGCCGCGAGCATCATCACCGACCACGCTCGAACCGGAGGTGTGCAACAGCACTTTTCCGCTGCCGCTCAGGGCGCTGATAAACGTTTCCACCGAAGCACGATGGTCGGAGTTGGCGGCGTTGACCACCGCGTCGGCAGCGCGCGCCTGTTCGCTGAGAATATAAGCATCATCGAGGGTGCCGAGTACCGGGGTGATGCCCAGTGCCTGCAACGCTGCGCGGTGTTCCGGGTTACGCACCAGGCCGCTGACTTCATGGCCCGCATCCACCAGGTATTTGGCCACGGAACCGCCGATGTAACCGGTCACGCCGGTAACGAAAATTTTCAATGGATTATCTCCCTTGCATCTTTGAGTTATGCCCGGCCTCGCATTAAATGGAAGGCGCAAGTATTCCTGGTCAAGGAATCCGGTCACGATACGATCCACTCCGTATATGAGCTAGACTGCTGGAACTACAAGTATCTGTGAATCAAGTTCATGCTAACGATCAAAGACATCAACCGCTCCGGCGAGATGGAAGTGTTCACCCGGGTCGTCAACGCAGGCACCTTCTCTGAAGCCGCACGACGCCTGGACATGTCGCCCTCGGCGGTCAGCAAACTGATTGCGCGCCTTGAGGCGCGCTTGGGTGCGCGCTTGTTGCATCGTTCGACGCGGCGTCTGGAGCTCACGGCGGAAGGCGAGCGGTTCAACAACGAATGCCTGCGGATTCTCGAACTGATCGATTCCGCCGAGCGAGATATCGCCAACGTGACCCGGCCCAGCGGGCTGATTCAGGTCAACGCCAACCTGCCGTTCGGTCTGCATTGCCTGTTGCCGCTGCTGCCGGATTTTCTTGCGGCCTACCCGGACATCACACTGAACGTCGAACTGACCGACACCGTGGTGGACCTGCTGGAGCGACGCGCGGATGTCGCGATCCGCACCGGCCCGATGAGAGAGTCGAGCCTGGTCCAGCGACGCCTGGGTGAAAGCCGCAAGATCACCGTGGCGTCACCGGGTTACCTCGCCCGCTGGGGGCAGCCGAAAACCCTGGAGGAGTTGCAGCGGCATAACCGCCTCAGTTTTGGTTTTCATCGCCATTCCCAGGCCTGGGTTTTTCGCGGCGCTGACGGTCAACGCATCGAGATCGAGCCCAAGGGCAATGTCCTGCTCAGTGACGGCGAGAGCATGCGTCAGTCGGCGCTGGCCGGATTAGGGATCGCCCGGCTGGCGAATTTCCACATCAGCGCCGACATCGAAGCGGGGCGTCTGGTACCGGTGCTGGAGGCATTCGACAGTGGTGAAACCGAAGCGATTCACGCCGTGTTCATCGGCCCGGGACAGCAATTGCCCCATCGCGTACGGGTGTTCATTGATTTTCTGTTGGAACGAATCGGGCCGCAGTTGACCTCGCCCTGATTGCAACACAACCCCGCGGTTTCGGTTTTTTGCTGAATCAGTCTTCAGCAACCCTTGAAAGTCTTCACGCCAGGCCTGGGGCATGATTGTCCGTATAACAACAAACCAGGGGTGTTCATGGACTATCAACTGACTGGAAAAACCGCGCTGATCACCGGCGGCGCGACGGGGATCGGCAAGGCCATCGCCCAGCGTTTCATCCTTGAAGGCGCCAACGTGGTCATCAGCGGGCTGTTGGCGGAAGAGGTCGACGCAGCCGTCGCAGAACTGGGTGAGCGCAGCAAAGGGCTGGTGGCAGACTTGACCCAGGAAGGCGCGGCGGAACGTCTGGTGGCCTTGGCCCTTGAGTCCGGGCCGATTGATTTCCTGATCAACAATGTCGGCATCTTCGAGGTCCGGGACTTTTTCGAAACGGACGACGCCCAGTGGTTTCATTACTTCAACGTCAATGTCATGAGCGGTGTGCGAATGACGCGGCTGGTCATGAAGCAGATGCTCGAACGCGGGCACGGTTCGATTGTGTTTATCAGCAGTGAATCCGCGGTCAAGCCGCAGCCGTGGATGGTTCATTACGGCGCGATGAAAACCTGCCTGCTGGGGATTTCCAGAGCGTTGGCCGAACTCACCAAAGGCACCGCCGTGCGGGTCAACTCGATCCTGCCAGGGCCGACCTACACCGAGGCGGTCAAGCGTTACCACCGCGAAATCGCCGCCGAGAAAGGCATCACCCCGCAGCAGGTGGTCCACGATTACTTTGACGATACCGAACCGACGTCGTTGATCCGGCGCATGATCGAGCCTGAAGAAGTGGCCTGCAGCGTGCTGCACCTGGCGGCGTCACCGGCGCTCAATGGCATGGCCATGCGCGTCGAGGGCGGCACCATTCGCTCGATTCTTTAAGCGGTCGCATCCCTGCGAACCGGTACACGTTAAAGCAGCGGAATGCTGTAGTTCACGATCAAGCGGTTTTGATCCTGATCACGGCTCGCTTCGCTGTTGGACTTGCCGTTGCGCCAGCCAAACCCGACACCCTTGAGCGCGCCGGACTGAATCGTGTAGTCCAGGCCGAAATCCCGTTCCCATTCCTTCTGGGTGTCGCCGGTGACGGTCTTGATGTTATCGCCGCTGAGGTAGATGACCGAAGCCTTCAAACCGGGCACACCCACACCGGCAAAGTCATACGCATACTGACCGAAAGACGTGCGTTCGCCCGCGCGGGTGAAGGTCTGGATCAGGCGGTCGGTGTACAGGTAAAGGCTGGCGCCGCCGGCACCTTTGTTGGGCAGGTTGCCCTGGCTGAGTTGAGTGAAGTTGCTGCCGCTGGAGACGCTTTGATAACCGGCGGTGAGTGCATGGGCACCGACGGTGTAGATCAGTGCGGCGCTCCAGGTCCGGTTGTCGATTTCGCCATCGGCGCCTTCGGTGTAGCCGCTGATTCGGTAGCCTGACGTGCCCGAGCTGTTAGCGCCCGACGAATCGGTCTTGAAGTAGCGCAGGTCGGTTTTCAGCGATTGATTGTCCGAGATCGCCAGCGTGTGCAACAGGCCGAAAAACTGCTGGGTGTAATAGTTGTCGAGGTTGGCGTAGTAATACTGGGCGGTCAGGTCCTTGGTGATTTTCCAGTCGCCGCCGGCGAAATCGAAGGCGTTGCTTTCACGGGTACCGCCGGTGGCCGCCAGGCCTGTCCGGTCGCTTGAGCCACGGCCCGTCGCATGTTCGATGCGGCCACCCGTGAGGGTCAGGTCCTTGAACTCGCTTGAAGTGATCTGGCCGCCGTCGAATGTCTGTGGCAGCAGGCGCCCGTCGTTGGACACCAGGATCGGCAGTTTCGGCATCAGCGTGCCCAGGCGCAGCTCGGTTTTCGAGACCTTGACCTTGCCGGTCAACCCCAGCCGGCTCCATTCATCGACCGCGCTGTTGTCGCTGTCCGACGGAATCATGCTGCTGCCGACGTGGCGTCCTTTGCCGCTGTCCAGCGTGATCCCCATCAGCCCGAGCGCATCGACACCAAAGCCGACCATGCCGTCGGTGTAACCCGACTTGAAGTCGAGCATGAAACCCTGCGCCCATTCCTCGGTTTTCGACGGCGCGGCCGGGCCGTCGCGGTTGTCGTTGTTGAAGTAGAAATTCCTCATCCCCAGGGTTGCCTTTCTGTCACTCAGGAAATCGGCGTGGGCCTGGGTGCTCAGTGCAATGGCGCCCAGCGCCAGGGTTACAACGGTGTTCTTGTTGCTCATGTAAATCGCCCCTTTTTTTGTAGTTTTTGAATTCAGGAGGGTGGCTCCCGCCGTGACAGGCGGGAGCGTGATGCCTGGATCAGATACCCAGCACGTTGGCGCCGATGCATGGGTCAATGCCACGCTCCAGGCGACGCTGGTGGACGATCACGGTGATTTCCATCGAGCCGGTGGTGACTTCGAAGTCGAGGATGTGGCCGCCATACGCCTGGAACGTGGCGTCGCCGGCCACACCGTGCATATGGATCGAAGGCTGATCGTTTTTCCACGCGACCGAGCCGGTGATGCTCGCCATCTCGACACCGTTCAAGAGCTTGGCGTCGAAGTCCTTCTTGTCCTTGTTCCAGAAACCGAACTTGACGTTGCCGAAGCCTATACCGGTGATGGACGCGCTGGGGATCTTCTCGGCGATGGCCAGTTTGGTCAGCTCCTTGAACGCGTTGTCGCCCGTGCGCAGGACCATGAGGTAACCGGTGGGGGTTTTGGTGTAGCGCGGTGTGGCTTCAGTGGGACATTGCATCGGCGCGGTCGTCGCGGTGGGAGTGGTTTCGGCAAAGGCCAATTGAGCACCTGCAATGTTGATCATCACGGCGGCGGACACGGCCAGCATCAGTTTGCACAGGCGTTGTTTCGGGTGACGTTGGACTTGCATGAGACTTCCTCTGTTTTTGTTGTTGTGTGGGTGTTGCGGTTTTCGGGACGAGCGAATCCGACGCCTGTAGTTCAACAGGCGCGGAAGTTGTCGCTAAACGTGGGTGTTAGTTGAAGCCGTGTGACTTACAGCGCATCGCGGCTGCTGACGCCGTCAACCAGTCGGGCGATGCTCAGCGGGTTGCTATTCTTCAGGGCCTCCGGCAACAGGCTGTCGGGGCAATTCTGGTAACACACCGGCCGCAGGAAACGATCGATCGCCAAGGTCCCGACCGAGGTGCCGCGTGCATCCGACGTCGCCGGGTAGGGGCCGCCATGCACCATGGCGTCGCAGACTTCCACGCCGGTGGGATAACCGTTGAACAGCACGCGCCCGACTTTCTGCTCCAGCAGGGCCAGTACATCGCCGAGGCTATCGAGCTCCGAATCCTCGGTAATCAGCGTGGCGGTCAACTGCCCGCGCAAACCGTGCAGTGCCTGCATCAACTCGGTGTGGTCGGCGACTTCAACGACGAGGGTGGTCGGGCCGAACACTTCTTCCTGAAGCAACTCATCGCCATTGATCAGCAGGCTCGCATCGGCCTTGAACACTTGCGGCCGCGCCTGATTGCCCTGTTGCTCGCTGCCGGCCAGGTGCGTGATGCCGGGGTGAGCG
This sequence comes from Pseudomonas sp. BF-RE-25, assembly GCF_019956105.1. Taxonomy (NCBI): domain Bacteria; kingdom Pseudomonadati; phylum Pseudomonadota; class Gammaproteobacteria; order Pseudomonadales; family Pseudomonadaceae; genus Pseudomonas; species Pseudomonas sp. BF-RE-25. The sequence continues at coordinate 101,055 of NZ_JAHBDB010000002.1, read as the reverse complement.
CGCAGGTTGTCGAGGCCATGGCAGTAGCTTTTCAGGGCGCCGGCGTTGAGCATCGTTTGCGCCGGTTGTTCGCTCATCAATCCGGTAAACCGGTCGAGGAAAGCCGTGAATTCCGCCGAGCGAATGCCCAGCACCAAACCGGGATTGGTGCAGAACTGGCCCGCACCCAACACCACGGAAGCGCTCAGCTCGGCGGCGATTTTTTCACCGCGTGCCTTGAGTGCTTCGGGCATCAGCAACACCGGGTTGATGCTGCTCATCTCGGCGAACACCGGGATCGGCTGAGGGCGCGCCGCCGCCATGTCACACAAGGCGCGACCGCCACGCAACGAACCGGTGAAGCCGACCGCCTGAATGGCCGGATGCTTGACCAGCGCTTCGCCGACGCTGCCGTAGAGCAGGTTGAACACGCCTGCGGGCATCCCGGTTTTGCGTGCTGCACGGGTGATCGCATCGGCGACGTAATCGGCGGTTGCCATGTGGCCGCTGTGGGCCTTGAACACCACCGGGCAACCGGCGGCGAGGGCGGAAGCGGTGTCGCCGCCGGCGGTGGAGAAGGCCAGCGGAAAGTTGCTGGCGCCGAACACGGCGACCGGACCGAGCCCGGTGCGGTACTGGCGCAGGTCGGGACGCGGCAGTGGCTGACGGTCCGGCAGGGCACGGTCGATGCGCGCACCGTAGAAATCACCCCGACGCAGCATCGTGGCGAACTGGCGCATCTGGCCGCTGGTGCGTGCCCGTTCACCTTGAATGCGCCCGGCGGGCAGGGCGGTTTCCTGGCACACCAGGGCGATGAACGTGTCATCCAGTGCATCGAGTTCTGCTGCGATGGCATCAAGAAATCCGGCGCGGCGGGCGGCCGACAGGTTACGGAAAGTCGGGTACGCCGTGGCCGCGGCTTCTGCTGCGGCATTCACTTCCTCGGCTGTCGCCTGATGGAAGCGATAGGGCAGTGCTTCGCCAGTGCTGGCGTCGTGGCTTTGCAGGGTGTGCGTGCCGTTGGCCGAGCGCGTGCCGGCGATGTAGTTGTGGCCTGAAACTTCAAACATGTTGGACTCCTGATGAGCTGTTCAAATCGGGTCAAGCGAGCCGGTAGATGCGTCGGGCGTTGTCATGAAACAGCGCAAGCCGATCTTCGAGAGAGCGGTCCCGGACAATGGTTTTGAAACCGTCGAACACTTCGCTGAGGCTGTTCACCACGCCATCGACCGGGTAATTGCTGGCAAACGCGCAGCGGCTGACGTCAAAAATCGATATCGCGTCGTTCACCACCACGCGGTTCGCCTCGATCGGCCACGCCTTGCCGGGAATGCAGATGCCGGAAATCTTCAGCACGACGTTCGGTTCCCGTGCCAGCAGGGCGAGGTTTTCACGCCAACCGGCCAGACCTTCTTTGGAGCGGTCGGCGGGCAGTGCGGTGTGATTGACCACGATGGACACGTCGGGAAAATCCCGGGCCAGCTCGGCGGCTTCCGGCAGATGCCACCATGGCGCCTGCAATTCGAAGTGCAGGCCGTTTTCGGCCAGTTGGGCATAGCCATCGCGCCAGCGCGGATCGCGCATCGAACCGGGGGCGACAAAATCTTCGCGCCAGGCCTCACGGCTGGTTACTGCCGGTTTGTGGCGTATGCCGCGCACCAATGGGTGATCGCCGTACAGGCGCAGCAGATCAAAAGCGTCTTCACGATCCAGCCAGGCCTGCGCGACCATGGCGCCCAGGGTGGACTCGGTTTTCGCCAGCGATTCGACAAACCGCACTTCATCGGCCGGTGTCGCCGGGTCCCACTCACCCTCGATCACGACCGTTTGCACGACGTGATGACGGCCGGTCAGCCGGTGATAGTCGGCCGGCAGGAAATTGCGGCAGATCGACGAGTAGTCGCCATAACGAAACGGTCGCAACGGGCGGTCGTTCAGCCATGGGTAGTAATGGGTTTCGATATCGAAATAGTGTTGATGCGCGTCGACGATGGGCAAATCCGCATCGTCACCGCTGGCCAGAAAACGTGCGCGCCAGTCGATGGCCGACAGGTTATCCATGCTGCTCCTCCAATCGATAAAAGCGTCGAGCGTTGCCGGCGAACACCGCTTCCTGCACCGCACGCCCCATGGGGGCGAGCATCGCGGCCATGCCATCGGCAATCGTGTCGTAGGACGCGCGCAGCCCGGCCACCGGAAAATTGCTGGCAAACATGCAGCGCTCGGGGCCGAAGATTTCCAGCGCGGTCAGGACCACAATCCGGTTGTCGTCATAATTCCAGGGCGAATCTTTAAGCCCGAACTCCGACAGCTTGATGTGCACGTTCGGCTGCAAGGCCAACGCTTCCAGGCCCTTGCGCCAGCGCGCCATGCCTTGTGGGCTGCGGTCCCAGGCGAAACCGGTGTGGTTGAGCGCAATGCGGATCTGCGGAAACATCGCCGCCACTTCAGCCGCTTCGACCAGGTGCCACGGCGGCACCCGCAGGTCCCACGACAGATCGTGCTCGGCCAGCCGCGAAAAGCCTTCCAGCCAGTTCGGATCCTGCATGGTGCCCTTGGCCCCGGCCACCGATACGTCCGGCGATGCCGAGGTCACCGGTTTTGAACGGATGCCTTTCACCAGTGGCCTGGCGGCTTGAGCGGCGAGAATCTCTGCACTGTCTTCGCGATCGAACCAGGCATGGGCAACGATGGCATTCGGGAAGCCGTAACGGGCGTTCACCTGTTCCAGCCAGCGTGTCTCGGCGACTTGCTCATCGCGCGCACGCTCGGCCTCGACGTGCACCGTGCCGACCAAGCGTTGATTTCCGGTCAGGGCAAGGAACTGTTCCGGCAGGAAATCACGGCACAGGCTGTGATAGTCGCCGAGGAAGAATTCCTCGTGATACTCGTCCTGCAACCACGGATAGCGCCCGTTGCCCAAATCCCACAAATGGTGATGGGCATCGACGATCGGCAGCGCATCCCCGGCCGCCAGGTTCGGCATGCCGTTGCGTTCGTGAAGGGTGATCATGACGGCGACCCTGACTCAGCGCGACGCGGAGAATTGCGAAGGGCTGAGCACGCCGTCTTCGACGTCGCCTGCGGCCGCCGCTTCGGCTTTGGCCTGGACGCGGCTGCGCAGTTTGGCGACATTCACCACCACACGGGTATGCGCCGCCGTCGCCACCAGCTCGACGTCATCGCGCACTTCGACATTGAAGGTGACGCTGCGACCTTCGATGCGAGTGACCGTGGCGACAATGTTCACCGACATGCCCAGCAGTGTGGCGCCGACGTGACGGATATCGACCGCCGCCCCCACGGTGTTTTCACCCTCGTCGAGGAAGGTCAGCAGGTAATCGAGGCAAGTCTGTTCAATGTCGTCGACCAGGCGCGGCGTGGCGTAGATGCGCAAGTCTTCGCCCAGAAACGAAATGGTGCGTTGTTTGTCGACGATCAGTGGGCGCTCGGTGGCGGAGCCTGGGTGCAGAGTGGAGAAATTCATACAAAACCTCGTGTTTGAGTGCTGACAGTCAAAGGTTGATTCAGGCAGACGGCAGGAAACCGATGGAAATCCACGGCACGGCGATCAGCACCGCCAGCGCGACGACCAGGGCGCCGAGATACGGCCAGACCCGGCGCATGGCGCCACTTGGGTCGACCTTGGCGATGGCGCACGCGGCGTAGAAACCGACGCCGAATGGCGGGGCGAACAAGCCCAGGCCCATGGCGAAGATCGCGACCATGGCGTAATGCACGTCGTTGATGCCCATGGCTTTGGCAATCGGGAACAGCAGCGGGCCGAACAGCACGATGGCCGGGATGCCTTCCAGGAAACTGCCGAGCAGGATGAACGCCACGGCGGAGATGATCAGGAAGCCCATCGCGCCCCCCGGAACGGTCGCCATCACTTGCGCCAGCTGGTGCGAGAAGCCCGATTGGGTGAGCGCCCAGGCCATCGCGGTGGCGCTGCCGATGATGATCAGGATCGCGCCGGACAACGACGCGGTGCTGACCAGAATCGGGTACAAGCGGCGCCAGTCAAAGCAGCGGTAGCACAGCAAACCGACAATGAAGGTGTAGGCCACGCCGATGGCGGCGACTTCGGTGGCGGTGGCGACGCCTTCGACCACGGCAGTGCGGATCACGAAGGGCAGGGCCAGCGCAGGGATCGCGAGCAGCAGCGAGTGGCCGATTTCCTTGCCCGAGGCGCGTTTGCCGGTGGAGGCCTCACCTTTGCGGTTTTTCCACCAGATGACGGCTGCCATCGCAATCGCGCCCACCACCGCTGGCATGAAACCGCCGGTGAACAGTGCGGAAATCGACACACCGGTCACCGAACCGATGGTGATCAGCACCAGGCTCGGTGGAATGGTTTCCGACATCGCCCCGGAGGCGTTAAGCATCGCCACCAGTTCGTTTTCGTCCTCGCCGCGCTTCTTCATTTCCGGGAACAGCGCCGGGGCGATGGCGGCCATGTCGGCCGCTTTCGAGCCGGAAATACCGGAGATCAGGTAAATGGCGCCGATCAGCACATACGACAAACCGCCGCGCACATGGCCGATCAGCGAGCACAGGAAACGAATCATCGCCCGCGCCATGCCCATGGCTTCGATCAGTGCACCCAAAAACACGAACAGCGGGATGGCCAGCAGGATCAGGCTCGCCATGCCTTCGTCCATCCGCCCGACCACCAGCGTCAGCGGTGTACTGGTCATGGTCGACAGGTACGCCACCGTGGCCAGGCCGAACGCGACCATGATGGGGACGCCGATGACGATCATCGCCATCACGCCGACCATGAAGAAAATCACCAGGTTCCAGTTGCCCATCAGCAACATCGAGCCTTCGGCCACCCACAACAACGCGCCGAGGGATGCGAGCATCGCCACCGAGACCGAGAAGTCGATCAACCGTGCGCTGGTCAACAGCCGGGCGACGCAGGTCATCAACATCAGGCTCAGGCCGACGGCGATGGCGGACACACGAAAGGCGTTGGGGATTTCGAGGGCGGCGGTGGTGATGATCCACTCGTCGCTGACGTACTCCCAGGCCGGGGTGAACAGCAGCCCGATGAAGGTGATGACGATCACCGCGCCCAGGGTGTCGATGAACGCCCGTTTCTCCACGGGCAGCCGCGAGATGAACGAGGTCAGTCGCATGTGTTCGCCGCGTCGCATCGCCACCACCGAACCGAGCATCGCCAGCCACAGGAACAGCAGCGAAGCCAGTTCGTCGCCCCAGACAATCGGCTGGTTGAGCACATAACGCGAGAACACGTTGCAGAACAGCAGCGTGACTTCGATGACCACCAGCAACGCGGCGCTGCCCTCGGTCAGCCAGCGCAGACCGGTGTCCAGCGCGCGGCCGAGACGAAATGTGGTTTGGTGTGGGCTGAGTCCTTCAGCGGGAGCAACATCCGTCATTGGCAGTTCATTTTTCATGACTTTGTCTCCGGCTTAGGACAGTTGACCCGCGTATTGCTCAAGCAAGCTCCAGGCTTCCGGGCCGTACTTATCCTTCCATTGGGTGTAGAAGCCTTTCGATTGCAGGTCTGTCCTGAACAGTGTGCGGTCGACTTTGTTGAAGGTGATGCCGTGGGCGGTCAGCGACGGCTCCAGGCTGGAGTTGAGGTCGATCACCTGTTGGCGCTGAACCAGCGCGGCGGCGTTGATCTGCCGTGAGACGATTTCCTGCACGTCCGCCGGCAGTTTCGGGAAGGTCTTGCCCGAGGCGACGATCCAGAAACCGCCCCAGATGTGGTCGGTCATCGAGCAATATTTCTGCACTTCATAGAACCGTGCGGACTCGACCACCACCAGCGGGTTTTCCTGGCCGTCGACCACTTTGGTCTGCAAGGCCGAGTAGGTTTCGTTGATGCTGATGCCGGTCGGCGAGGCGCCCAGGGCGCTGAACATCGACGTCCACAGCGGGCTGACCAAGACGCGCAGTTTGAAGCCGGCGAGGTCTTGCGGCGTGTTGATCGGCCGCGTCGAACTGGTGATCTGGCGGAAGCCGTTGTTCCAGACTTTTTCCATCGGGATCAGGCCGACCTTCTCGGTCTTGGCGCGCACGTACTCGCCCAGTTTGCCGTCCAGCGCGGCCCAGACACTGTCGTAGTCCTTGAAAGCGAACGGCATGCTTTCAATCGACATGGCCGGCACCAGCGTCGAGAGAATCGCACCCGGCAGTGGAATGAAATCGATCGCCCCGGCGCGCACCTGGGACAGCATGTCGGTGTCGCCGCCCATGGCGCCGTTGGCGTACACCTGCAAGTCCACCGCGCCGTTGGTTTCGGCCTTGATCGCCAGCGAGGCGGCCTTCATCTGTTGGTTCAGCGGATGGGTGTCGGGCAGGCTACTGGTGTAGCGCAGCACGATGGGTTTGGTCGCGGCGAAGACGCTCGAAGGCAGCAGGTTGGCGGCAAATGCGCCACCCACGGTGACGCCGGCAGACACTAGGAAGGATCGGCGGCTGACGGACTCGGTCAAGATACGGCTCATGATGTTCACCTATTGTTTTTGTTGTAGTTGTTCAAAAAAGCAACGCGAACGCTGCTCCTTGTGGGAGCGAGCCTGCTCGCGATGGACCTGAGGGCGCCGCGTTTATCCAGCCAAAAACGCGTTTTCGTTAACGTCCATCGCGAGCAGGCTCGCTCCCACACAGTTCGGTTCAGGAGGCGAGTGCGACCACCGCCTGGGTGCGAATCAACTCGTCGATTTCGTTTTCCGCATACCCGCTTTCCTTCAGCACTTCGCGGGTGTGTTCGCCGAGCAGCGGGGCAGGGCGGCTGGTCGGTGGCGCGGCGTTGTCCATGTCGGAGAAGTGAATCGGCAAGCCCATGCCGCGCACCCGGCCTTCGGTCGGGTGTTCGGTCTCGACGACCATGCCGCGTGCCTTGGTTTGCGGGTGGGCCAACGCAGCGGCGATGTCGAGGACCGGCCCGGCAGGCAGGCCGAGGCTGTCGAACAACACCATCCATTCATCCGTGGTGCGTGCGACCAGCACTTCGTTGAGGATTTCCACCAGCGCCAGGCGATGCTCCATGCGCAAGGCGTTGCTGGCGAAACGTGGGTCGGCTTTCAATTGCGGAACGGCCAGCGCCTCGACCAGTCGTTCATAGTTGGCCTGGTTGGCGGCGCCGATGTTGATCCAGCCATCCGCCGTGCGGAACACCTGGTACGGCGCGCTGGTGGAGTTGGCCGAACCCATTTTTGGCAGGATGGTGCCGTCGGCGAAATACGCCGCTGCTGGCCAGTACATTTGTTGCAGGCCGGCTTCGAACAGTGAGGTGTCGACCATCTGCCCAAGGCCGGTTTTCTGTTTCGCGGCATACGCAGCGCAGATGCCGAGGGCGGCGAGGATGCCGGAGTTGATGTCGGCCACCGGCGAACCGGCCTTGACCGGCTCACGCCCGGCTTCACCGGTCATGCTCATCATGCCGCTCATGCCTTGGGCGATCAGGTCGAAACCGCCTTTTTCGCCGAACGGCCCGCTGCGGCCGTAACCGGAAATCGCGCAATAGATCAGTCCGGGGTTGAGGGTTTTCAGGGTTTCGTAACCGAGGCCGAATTTTTCCATGGTGCCGGCGCGGTAGTTTTCCGTGACCACGTCGGCGTCCATCAGCAGGCGGCGCAGAACGTCGCGGCCGCCCTCGGTTTTAAGGTTCAGGCCGATCCCGCGCTTGTTGCGGTTGACCACCATGAACGAAGCGGATTCACCGCTGGCCATGATCGGCGAGAAGCGCCGCGAATCATCACCGTCCGGGACTTTCTCGACCTTCACCACGTCAGCGCCCATGTCGGCCAGCATCATGCCGCACACCGGGCCGGACATGATGTGAGCCAGTTCTACCACGCGCATTCCTGTCAGCGGTCCCATGTTATTTGCCCTCGAATTGTGGTTTGGCTTTGGCGATGAACGCGTTCAGGCCGATCTGAAAATCGTCGGTGTCGTAGCAGGAGTAACTGCTGTCGATCTGCTCGACGGTGGGGGCGATGCCCGCTTCCAGTTGCCGTGCCGCCTGGCGATGCCAGCGGGCGACGAGCGGGGCGCCGTTAGTGATGCGTTTGGCGGTGGCGAGGGTTTCGGATTCGACTTCGGCATCCGGTACGACGCGGGTCACGAGGTTTTTCACGTAGGCGTCGTTGGCGTCGAGAATGCGGCCTTCAAGGAGAATCTCCAGGGTCGTCGAGCGTCCCGCCAGCGCCACCAGCCCGGCCATTTCGTCATAGGACATGACCAGCCCGAGCTTGCCGACCGGCGCGCCGAAGCGGCTGGACGTGCCACAGATGCGCAGGTCGCAGAGCGCGGCGATTTCCAGGCCACCGCCGACGCACACGCCGTGAATCATCGCGATCACCGGGTGCGGGCATTCGACAACCGCGCGCATCGCCGCTGAAGTGATTTCGGCATAGTGTCGGGCCTGCGCCTGGTTGGCGCGCACGCCCGGAAACTCGCCGACATCGGCGCCGGCGGCAAAGGCCTGTTCGCCCGCACCGCGCAACACCACGCAGCGCACGCTGAGGTCGGCGGACAGTTCGGTCATGACGTCACCCAGGTCTTGCCACATGGACAGGGTCAGGGCGTTCATCTTTCCCGGATGACTGAGGGTGACGATGGCAATGGCGTCTTGCCGTTCGATAAGGACGGTGGGCTTCATGATTGTTCCGCTGCCGTCGGCGTTGCCGACGACGCGGATGCCTCCTGTTTTATTGTTGTTGGGCAGCGGCTGCTTACAGCGATTGTTCGAGCATCGACAGGTAGTCCGCCGAGGATGCTTCGCGCGGATTGGTCTTGTGGCTGTGATCGTGCAACGCGCCCTCGACGATGCCGGCGAACAGGCTTTCATCGACGCCGATCTGGCTCAGGCGGGTCGGCAGGCCCAGGCGTTTGGTCATGTCTTCGATGGCTGCGCCGATGTTCGCGTCGGCCTCAAGGCCCATGGCATGGCGCAGTCTTTCGAGTTTGCGCTCGTCACGGACAGTCGGGGCGTTGGCGTTGAAGTGCACGACCGCCGGTAGAAAAATCGCGTTCAACGTGCCGTGGTGCAGTTTCGGATTGATGCCGCCCAAGGCGTGGGAAAGGCTGTGCACGCAGCCCAGACCTTTCTGGAAGGCCAGCGCGCCTTGCATGGACGCGCTCATCATATTCATCCGCGCTTCGCGATCACCGGGTTCGGCGGTCGCGCGTTCGATGTGTTCCCAGGCGCGCCACAAACCGTCGAGGGCGATGCCGTCTGCGGCAGGGTTGAAGGCCGGGGCCATGAACGTTTCGATGCAATGCGCGATAGCGTCCATGCCGGTGGCGGCGGTGAGCATGGGCGGCAGACCGAGGGTCAACTCCGGATCGCAGATGGCCACGCGAGGCACGACATAGGGGGAGATAACGCCGACCTTGCGACCATCGTCGAGGATCAGGATAGCGCCGCGACCCACTTCGCTGCCGGTGCCGGCCGTGGTCGGAACCGCAATCAGCGGCGCGGTGGCCGAGGTGATGCGATCCAGTCCGCCTTCAATCACCGCGAAGCTTTGCAGAGGACCGTCGTGGGTGGCGCAGACCGCGACGCCTTTGGCCAGATCGATCGATGAACCGCCACCGACAGCGATGATGCCGTTGCACTCGCCGAGGTGGTATTGGGCCACGGCTTCACGCACGGCGTGTTCATTCGGATTGGGCGGGGTGGCGTCGAAGATTGTCGGTGCGCGGTCACCGCCGAGGGCAGCGATGACTTTGTCGACGATGCCGGCATTGCGCACGCCGACGTCGGTGACGATCAGCGGCCGGGTGATGCCGGCGCGCTCGGCTTCGGCGGCCAGGTGCTGCAGGCTGTCGTAGCCGAACTGGATTTTGGTGACGTAATTGATGAGTGACATGATTCACCACAAGTTATACAGGATTGTTATTGTTGCAACCGGTCTGGGGCAGGAGGGCTTTCGCACTCTGGTCAAACCCATTGCATTGCCTGGCTGTGGGGTGGACTATAGGGCCGTCTTGGCCAGCCTCGATACTGACAACTTTCGATACCTCTATAACTTTTAGTTAACCCTGATGACGCCCTCACTGAACTCGATCATGTCCCGCCTGCACGTCAAGCAGCTCCGTTTGCTGATCGCCCTGGATGAGCACGGCTCGTTGCTGGGCGCGGCCAAACAGGTCGCGCTGACCCAGCCCGGCGCGAGCAAGGCGCTGCAAGAAATTGAAACTACTTTCGGCACTGCGCTGTTCACCCGCACTAACCGCGGGCTTGAGCCGAACGACGCCGGGCGTTCGGTCATCCGGTACGCGCGGTTGATCCAGACTGACCTTGCGCACCTGCGCGAAGAGATCATCGGCATCATGAGCGGCGAGGGCGGACGCGTGTCGGTCGGCACCATCATGGGCGCCGTGCCGCTGCTGACCACGGCGATCAGCCGGGTGATCGCCGACAACCCGAAGCTGTCCATCGAGATTGTCGAAGACACCAGCGCCGCGCTGCTCAGCCAGCTCGATGCCGGGCGCCTGGACCTGGCGATCTGCCGTACCACCATCAGCACCACCCCCTACTTGTATGAGAGCTCGACCTTCGTCGAGGAAACCCTGGCGGTGATCGCCAGCACCCAGCATCCGTTCGCCTATGCCCGCCAGTTGTCGTTGAAAGACCTGGTGGATTACCGCTGGGTCGTCTATCGCGCCAACATGCCGATGCGGCTGTTGCTGGAGCGCGAGTTTCATGAGGCCGACCTGCGTTTCCCGGTGCATTTGCTGGAAACCACCTCGGCCTTCGCCACTCTGTCGCTGCTCCAGGAAAACCCGACCCTCGTCGCACTGGTGTCGACCGACGTGGCGAAGTTCTGCTCCGGCTACGGCTTCACCACCACGCTGCCGCTGCCGATCACCTCACGCAGCGAACCCTACGAACTGGTGTCGCGCAAAGGCGTCCCGGACTCGCCAGCGGCCAGGCTGCTGCGCGAGGCACTGCTGAATCCCGCCTGATTGCCGGCGATGGCGGCCTTGAAATCGATGCAAAACCCACGGGCCCCATCGCCAGCAAGCCGGCTCCTACAGTGGATCGCGTTGCTCACCTTTCCCGTGCCCACCACCAAACCCTTGTAGGAGCCGGCTTGCCGGCGATGGCGGCCTCGCAATCGATGCAAAACCAACGGGCCCCATCGCCAGCAAGCCGGCTCCTACAGTGGATTGTGGTATTCACCTTTTCGTGCCCGCCACGAAACCCTTGTAGGAGCCGGCTTGCCGGCGATGACGGCCTCGAAATCGATGCAAAACTCACGGGCCCCATCGCCGGCAAGCCGGCTCCTACAGTGGATCGTGTTGTTCACCTTTCCCGTGCCCGCCACCAAACCCTTGTAGGAGCCAGCTTGCCGGCGATGACGGCCTTGAAATCGATGCAAAATCAACGGGCCCCATCGCCGGCAAGCCGGCTCCTACAGTGGATTGTGGTGTTCACCTTTTCGTGCCCGCCACTGAACCCTTGTAGGAGCCGGCTTGCCGGCGATGGCGGCCTCGCAATCGATGCAAAACCCACGGGCCTCATCGCCAGCAAGCCGGCTCCTACAGTGGATCGTGTTGTTCACCTTTCCGGTGCCCGCCACCAACCCCTTGTAGGAGCCGGCTTGCTGGCGATGGCGGCCTTGAAATCGATGCAAAACCCACGGGCCTCATCGCCGGCAAGCCGGCTCCTACAGTGGGTTGTGTTGTTATGGGAGATAGTGCCCGGCATTGGACGTTTGCATTCGTGCGATTCAGGCAATATTGATTTGTGGCGGGCGCGGTGTTTGAAACGAATCGGCGCCGCGATACTCGACGGGATTTTGCCTATTCCTAAATTGGCCCACGGATGGCCATTGCGAGGTTCGAACCATGACTGTCTCCCGCCGACTGGCGCTCTTGTTGACCACTGCCGCGTTGCTCACCGCGTGTGGTGAATCTTCCAAACTGCCGCCGCAAGCCAGTGTCGGCCCGAGCCCGCAGTTGCCTGAGCCCACGACCACGCTGATCCCGACGTTGAAGGTGTCCAAGGCCATCGGCTGGTCCGGCAGCGACAAGCCGAAAGCGCCCGCCGGTTTCACGGTGACGGCCCTGGCCGAAAACCTCGACCACCCGCGCTGGATCTACAGATTGCCCAATGGCGATCTGTTGGTCGCCGAAAGCAATCACCCGCCGATGCCTGAAGGCGCCACTGACGGTGGCAGAGGTCCGCTGGCCTGGGCGCGGCGCACCGCGATGGGTTTTGTGATGGGCCGTGTCGGCGCCGATGCGCCCAGCGCCAATCGAATCACCTTGCTGCGCGATGCCGACGGTGACGGTCACGCTGAACTGCGCACAGTGTTCATGAGCGGACTGACGTCACCCTTCGGCATGGCGTTGGTGGGCAACGAGCTGTTCATCGCCAACGCCGACGCCCTGGTCAAGGTGCCTTACAGCGAGGGGCAAACCGAGATCACGGCGACGCCGGTGAAAGTCACCGATCTGCCTGCCGGTATCAATCACCACTGGACCAAGAACGTGCTCGCCAACCCTGAGGGCACCAAGCTTTACGTCACCGTGGGCTCCAACAGCAACGTTGGCGAAAACGGTCTGGAGGCCGAAGAAGGGCGCGCGGCCATCTGGGAAGTTGACGTTAAAAGCGCCGACAAGCGTCTGTTTGCCAGCGGTCTGCGCAACCCCAACGGCCTGGCCTGGAAACCCGGTTCGAGCCAGTTGTGGACCGTGGTCAATGAGCGCGATGAAATCGGCAGCGACCTGGTGCCGGATTACCTGACGTCGGTAAAAGACGGCGCGTTCTACGGCTGGCCATGGAGTTACTACGGCAACCACGTCGACACCCGGGTTGAGCCGCCGCGCCCGGACAAGGTGGCCCAGGCTATCGCCCCGGACTACGCATTGGGTACCCACGTCGCACCGCTGGGCCTGGCGTTCTCTGACTCGCGGGCCATGCCCAGCGCTTTCGCCAATGGCGTGTTCATCGGCGAACACGGCTCGTGGAACCGCAATCCGCAGGCCGGCTACAAGGTGGTGTTCATCCCGTTCAGCGACGGCAAGCCTTCAGGTTTACCGGTGGATTTCCTCACCGGTTTCCTCAATGCCGAAGGCGAGGCTCAAGGGCGTCCGGTGGGCGTAGCGCTTGATCAGAGCGGGGCGTTGCTGGTGGCGGACGATGTCGGTAACAAGGTGTGGCGCGTGGCGGTGGCCAAACCCGCGCAATGACGCCTGAGCTGCGCTCTCAGCGCAGACGATAAAAGGCGCGTGCCATGAGGCACGCGCCTTTTTTGTGGTCGGAAGAAGCCGACTCAAACCCCGCCCTGGGTCTTGTGAACCGCCTGGATGATGACTTTGGCCACGTCGGCCGGGCGTGATTGCTGCGGGACATGGCTGGCTTCGACTTCGGTGACCTGCGCTTTCAATTTCTTGGCAAACGCGCGCTGCAGGTCGGGCTGGATCATGCGGTCTTCACGGGCCACGACGTACCACGATGGTTTGCCTTTCCAGGCGGCGGCAGTGGTTACGTCGCCAAACGCCGAGGCTCGAATCGGACCTTGTGTCGCGGTCATGATGTCGGTCTGCGCGGCTGGCAGATCTTGAGCGAAGCCTGTGGCCATACCCTGGCGGGTCATGTACAGAAAGCCGTTTTTATCCGCGGCGATGTCTTTCGTACCGGGTGGTGCCGGGTAATCCTTGCCCAGGTCTTTACTGGCCTGACCGGCATCAGGGGCAAACGCGGCGACGTACACCAGGCCACGAACTTTCTGGTCAGTGCCGGCCTGACTGATTACTGTACCGCCCCAGGAGTGCCCGACCAGCACGACGTCGCCGTCCTGGTTGTTCAGGACCCGTTGCGTGGCCGCCACATCATCGGCCAGCGAAGTCAGCGGGTTTTGCACCACGGTGACCTTGATGCCTTCGGCTTGCAGCAGCGGGACAACCTTGGCCCAGTCGGAGCCGTCGGCGAAGGCGCCGTGTACGATCACCACCGACGGTTGCGCAGGGGCCGCATGGCTGCCGACGGCGAACAGTGAAGCCGTCATGGCGAGTGCGAGGGCGATAGCCTTGGGTTTGAACATGGTTAAATCTCCTGTGGTTGGTGTGATCCAGTTTCAGCAATACGCGAACGGTCCGGTATCGGTCGTTTATCCGAGGCAGACCAAAAAACGAGGGAGGGCAGAACGGTATGCGCGACAGTGACGGCATCGAGCTGGAGAGTGCGATCGTGGCGTTGTCCATGGTCGGGGACCTGAGCATGGGGCAGCCCTTCGACCAGTCACGTCGTACCGCCCGGCTGGTCCAGCTGCTCGCGCAGTCGTGTCACGGTGTCGGTGAACACACCGAAGTCGCGCGGCAAGTCGCCTTGCTGCGCTGGTCGGGTTGTACCGCCAATGCCGAGGGCTTCACCCGTCTGCTGGGCGATGACGTCGAGGGCCGCAACGCCATGCTCAGCCAGACGCTGGGGGCGGCGGGCCTGCGCGCCATGCGCAAGTCGGCGCCGTTGGCGCAGGTGCATTGCGAAGTGTCGGGCGACATCGCGCAGACACTGGGCCTGAGTGCGCCGGTCGAACACGGGCTGCGGCATGTGTTCGAGCAGTTTGACGGCGAAGGCAAACCCGTTGGCCTGCGCCATCCCGAGGTGCCGGAGGTGGTGTATCAGGTACTCCTGGCGGGCGATCTGGAAATTCTCTCGCGGGTTCACGGGCTCGACGCTGCGCTGGAATGGATTGCGACCAAGGGCAATCGGCGCTATCCGGCATCGCTGGCCGCCCGGCTCACGCAACATGCCGCAGACTGGCTGGAGTCGTTGCGCGTGCCAGAGGTCACTCCATCACAACCCCGTGAAAACGCGATCAAGGTGCCGCTTACGCTGGTGGGGGATGTGATCGACCTCAAGCTACCCTGGCTGGCGGGCTATTCGCGTCGCTCCGCCGAGTTGGTGCGCGAAGCCGCCAGACTCTGGGGCTTGTCGGAACAGTCGGGCGACCAGGCCGCGAAGGCCGCGCTGGTGCATGGCATCGGCCGGGCGGCGGTTCCCAACCGGGTCTGGAACACGGCGGGGGCGCTGCTGGACGGTGATCTTGAACAGGTACGCCTGGTGCCTTACTGGACGTCGCGTACCTGCGGCCAGATTCCCGAACTGTCGGTGCCGGGCCGGCTGGCGGCCAACGCTTACGAACGACTGGATGGCAGCGGCTATTTCCGTGGTCTTGAGGGCGATGCCTTGCCCGCCGAGCAGCGCTTGCTGGCGGCGGCGCTGGTCTGGCAGGCGTTACGTTGCGAACGACCCTGGCGACCGGCCTTCACTGACAGTGACGCGGAACGTCTGTTGCTCGACGAAGCCGCCCAAGGGCGTTTCGACCCTCAGGCCTGTCAGGCGGTCATCGCGGCGGCGCGCGGTGAAAGCGCTGTAGCGGCCAGAGTGAACGGCAGTCCGCTGACCGACCGTGAGACGCAAATCCTGCAACGGATCAGCATGGGCGGGAGCAACAAAGAGGTGGCGCGCCAGCTCGGCATCAGCCCGAGTACGGTGCGTACCCATGTCGAGAGCGTGTTCCGCAAACTGCACTGCACCACCCGTGCGGCTGCAACGCTGAAGGCGCTGACCCTCGGACTGATTTGAGCCTCAAATGGGGATGTGGGTTGTCGACAACACCTGGCGCAACCCCATGAACGAACGAATCTGCCGCACACCGGGCAGGTACAACAATTGCTCCGCGTGCAGCCGGTTGAAACTGTTGCTGTCCTTGGTTCGTATCAACATGAAGTAGTCGAATTCCCCCGTCACCACATGGCATTCCATGCAGCCGGAAACCTTTTGCGCGGCGGCCTCGAAGGCAGCGAAGGATTCCGGCGTCGAGCGGTCCAGCACCACGCCGATCAACACCACCATGCCCGCATCCAGCGCGTCATTGTCCAGCAACGCGACGATGCCCTTGATCAAACCCGCCTGCTTGAGGCGCTCGACGCGGCGCAAACACGCCGGCGCACTCAGTTTGACCTTCTCGGCGAGCGCCACATTGGAGATGGAAGCGTCGCGTTGCAGCGCCTTGAGAATGGCGCGGTCGGTTCGGTCCAGCGGGTGTGGCTCCGGGCTGGGTGTTCCGGTTTTCTTGTGAGTATTTGTTGCGTTCATATGGATTTCTACGCAATAAAAAGTTGTTTGAAGTGATAGGTGACGATTTATGTTTCTTTAATGCATTGAAACTTGCAACACATATTTTTGGCTTTGTTCTTAATATTGAACTCATCGAAGCCCCTCTGAAAGAACCTGGAATGCAGCCTGTTTGCCTTTCGGTCTGGCGCTTGGATATCCAATAATCAAGGAGCAGAGTCATGAACCTGAATCGTTTCAAACGCTATCCGTTGACCTTCGGTCCTTCGCCCATCACCCCCTTGAAACGCCTCAGCGAACACCTGGGCGGCAAGGTCGAGCTGTATGCCAAGCGTGAAGACTGCAACAGTGGCCTGGCCTTCGGTGGCAACAAGACGCGCAAGCTTGAATACCTGATTCCCGAGGCCATCGAGCAGGGCTGCGACACCCTCGTGTCCATCGGCGGGATCCAGTCGAACCAGACCCGCCAGGTCGCCGCCGTTGCCGCACACCTGGGCATGAAGTGCGTGCTGGTCCAGGAAAACTGGGTGAACTACTCCGATGCCGTGTATGACCGCGTTGGTAACATCGAGATGTCTCGCATCATGGGCGCGGATGTACGACTGGACGCCGCCGGGTTCGACATCGGCATTCGCCCCAGCTGGGAGAAGGCCATGAACGATGTGGTGGAGCGCGGCGGCAAACCGTTTCCGATCCCGGCGGGCTGTTCCGAGCATCCGTATGGCGGTCTCGGCTTCGTCGGTTTCGCCGAGGAAGTCCGCCAGCAGGAAAAAGAGCTCGGCTTCAAGTTTGATTACATCGTGGTCTGCTCGGTGACCGGCAGCACCCAGGCGGGCATGGTGGTCGGGTTTGCTGCCGACGGCCGTTCGAAAAACGTCATCGGTATCGACGCTTCGGCCAAACCGGAAAAGACCAAGGCACAGATCCTGCGGATCGCCCGGCACACCGCTGAACTGGTGGAGCTGGGGCGTGAAATCACCGAGGAGGATGTGGTGCTCGACACACGGTTCGCCTATCCGGAATACGGTTTGCCCAACGACGGCACGCTGGAAGCCATCCGCCTGTGCGGCAGACTTGAAGGCGTGCTGACCGACCCGGTGTACGAAGGGAAATCCATGCACGGGATGATCGAAATGGTTCGCCGTGGCGAGTTCCCTGAAGGCTCGAAAGTGCTTTACGCACACTTGGGCGGGGTGCCTGCGCTGAATGCCTACAGCTTCCTGTTCCGTAACGGCTGATCACAAACCTGTAGGAGCCGGCTTGCCGGCGATGGCGGCCTTGAAATCGATGCAGAACCAACGGGCCTCATCGCCGGCAAGCCGGCTCCTACAGTGGATTGTGTTGTTCACATTTACGTGTCTGTCACCGAACCC
Source organism: Pseudomonas sp. BF-RE-25 (assembly GCF_019956105.1). Taxonomy (NCBI): domain Bacteria; kingdom Pseudomonadati; phylum Pseudomonadota; class Gammaproteobacteria; order Pseudomonadales; family Pseudomonadaceae; genus Pseudomonas; species Pseudomonas sp. BF-RE-25. The sequence continues at coordinate 83,625 of NZ_JAHBDB010000002.1, read as the reverse complement.
TTGTAGGAGCCGGCTTGCCGGCGATGGCGGCCTTGAGATCGATGCAAAACCCACGGGCCCCATCGCCGGCAAGCCGGCTCCTACAGGAAAGGGGACAACGTTCAATCGCCAGGAGTAGCGCCATGCATGCGATATCGCAATCCGCCGTCTGGATCAAGGAACCTTCGGCGGATGCCGGGGTGGTCATCGTGACCAGTGCCGCGTTGCCCAAATACATGATCGACCAGCTGCACGTGGCCATCGACGACTGGGATCAGGTGGCTTACCTGGCCGTCAAGCAATGCAGGGCATTGATGCTCGACTGGTTGCGGGTCGGGTCCAGCCCCGAGCAAGCGTGCGATGCCCGCCAATTGCTGCGCGGCGTGTGCAAAAGCAGTTTTTTACTGGACGTCGAAGTCGGCACGGTGCCGGGCCTGACCTGGCTGGGATCCGTCTGCGGTCACTCGCTGCGCGTCGTCGACCTGGGAACCGTCGCCTCAACCCACGCAGCGATGGATCGACAGGTGGACGCCGTTTTGTTGGCGACCCGGAGCCTGGCGAAAAGCGTGCTGCAGGAGCGCTACGTCATTTAGCGGATGTCTTCACCCGCTCAATCAAACACACCCAATAAGAAAGGCAACGCCTATGAGCCGATCTGCCGACCGTCGTAATAACACCAGGAAATGGATGCGCGAGCCCTCAAGTGGCACGCGCATTGTGGTGATCACTGCTGGACTGGGAAGTGAACATCTAGAGTTGATTCACCACAGTTTCAGTTGTTTTGAAAACATTGCACTGATGCAGGTTGATGTCGCGCCGATGAGCGCTGGAATGTTTGAAGCGCACACATCCACCTGTGATTACTGCCTTGTGGTGGCTGGCGAACTGGATAAGCGCTTTTTACGCGATTTGCCCAAGCGCAGAATCAATATTTACCCGATAGCCCGGGATGCCCGGACCGAGCGCTCCGTCATCGAAGCGGTCGAGCAGGTCAAAAGCCTGGCCCGGTCAAACCCTCCACCGCGCATTGATAACGAATCAGCCTTTTGCAGGAGATGCCCATGAACCCGTCCGATCTTCATGCCCAGTTACCCGGCCAGACCACGGAAGATGCCGAGGAAATCGCTGAGTGGCGCGATGCCTTGCTATCGGTCATCGCCCACGGCGGTGCCGGGCAGGCCAGGCAGATCATGGACATGCTGGTGACGCTGGCCAGCACCTGCGAGATGAATTGGCGGCCCCGTCACGGCACGCCCTACATCAATACCATCAGCGTTGAGCAGCAGCCGGTGTTCCCGGGGGATCTGGCGCTCGAAGAACGCCTGGCCTCGATCATGCGCTGGAACGCGTTGGTCATGGTGGCGAGAGCCAACCAGGCCTACGGGGAGCTTGGCGGCCACATCGCCAGTTACGCGAGCGCCGCCGATTTGTTTGAGGTGGGCTTCAACCACTTCTTCAGGGCACGCACAGAAACCAGCGGCGGCGATCTGGTGTTCTACCAGCCGCACTCGGCGCCGGGGGTCTATGCACGGGCTTTTCTGGAAGGCCGTCTCGAAGAGAAGGACTTGCAGCATTACCGGCAAGAGATCGGCGCGCGCGCCAATGGCGCCCGGGGCCTGTCGAGTTATCCGCATCCGTGGTTGATGCCGGACTTCTGGCAGTTCCCGACCGGCTCGATGGGCATCGGTCCGATCAGCTCTATCTACCAAGCGCGTTTCATGCGTTACCTGGAACACCGCGGCCTGCAAGACACCGCCGGGCGCACCGTTTGGGGGGTGTTCGGCGACGGTGAAATGGATGAGCCGGAAAGCATGTCGGCCCTGACGCTGGCGGCACGCGAAGGGCTGGATAATCTGGTGTGGGTGGTCAACTGCAACCTTCAGCGTCTGGACGGTCCGGTGCGGGGCAACGGTCGCATCATCGACGAGCTGGAGGCGCTGTTCGGTGGGGCCGGCTGGAACGTCATCAAACTGGTCTGGGGCTCTGACTGGGACGGACTGTTTGCCCGGGATCACGACGGCGCGCTGGTCAAGGCCCTGTCCGCCACGGTCGATGGCCAGTTCCAGACGTTCGCCGCCAAGGACGGGCGTTTCAACCGCGATCAGTTCTTTGGCCAGAACGAGGCCCTGGCACATCTGGCCCAGGGCCTGACCGATGAACAGATCGACCGCCTCAAACGCGGTGGCCACGACGTGGTGAAGATTTTCGCCGCCTACCAAAGCGCGATGCGCGAGGGCAGAAAACCCACGGTAATTCTGGCGCAGACCAAGAAAGGCTTCGGCATGGGCGATGCAGGGCAGGGCAAGATGACCGTGCACCAGCAGAAGAAACTCGACAAGGACGCGTTGATCGCCTTCCGTAACCGTTTCAATTTGCCGTTGACCGATGAACAGGCGACCTCGCTGAGCTTCTTCAAACCTGACGACGACAGCGCCGAAATGCGCTACCTGCATGAACGTCGCCGGGCATTGGGCGGCTATATGCCGTCGCGGCCCACCACGTCGACGTCCTTGGCCGTGCCCGACGTCAACAGCTACGCGGGGTTCGCCATTGCCGCCGAAGGCAAGGAAATGTCCACCACCATGGCGTTTGTGCGGATGCTCAGCGGTTTGCTCCGGGATAAACAACTGGGGCCGCGCATCGTGCCGATCGTGGCCGATGAAGCGCGCACGTTCGGCATGGCCAGCCTGTTCAAGCAGATCGGGATTTATTCCAGCGTGGGTCAGCGTTATGAGCCGGAGGACATCGGTTCGATCCTGAGTTATCGCGAAGCCCTCGACGGGCAGATTCTCGAAGAGGGCATCAGCGAGGCCGGGGCGATCAGTTCCTGGGTAGCCGCCGCGACCAGCTATTCGGTGCATGGCCTGCCGATGTTGCCGTTCTACATCTACTACTCGATGTTCGGCTTCCAGCGCATCGGCGACCTGATCTGGGCGGCGGCGGACCAGCGGGCGCGCGGGTTTCTGCTCGGCGCCACGGCGGGACGCACGACGCTCGGCGGTGAAGGTTTGCAGCATCAGGACGGCAACAGTCACCTGATGGCGGCGATGGTGCCCAATTGTCGGGCCTACGATCCGGCGTTTGCCGGCGAGTTTGCGGTGATTCTCGATCACGGCATGCGCCAGATGCTGGAACGTCAGGTCGACGAGTTCTACTACGTCACGCTGATGAACGAAAACTACCCGCAGCCCAACCTGCCCGAGGGCGTCGAACAGGCAATTATCAAGGGCATGTACCTGTTCGCCCGGCATGAAGTCGAGGATGCACGCGGCAGCGTTCAGTTGTTGGGTTCCGGCGCGATCCTGCTTGAAGTGATCGCGGCAGCCGAGCTGCTGGCCAGTGACTGGAACATCGACAGCGAGGTCTGGAGCGTCACCAGCTTCACCGAGCTGGCCCGTGAGGCCCGTGAGGTGGAGCGCTGGAATCGCCTGCATCCGGGACAACCGGCGCGGCGCAGCCACGTTCAGGAATCGCTCAACGACACGGCGCCGATCATTGCCAGCACCGATTACGTGCGTGCCTTGCCCCAACTGATCGCCAGCTACGCGCCGGCGCGTTACACGGTGCTCGGCACCGACGGTTTTGGCCGCAGTGATACCCGCAGCCGGTTGCGCGCGTTTTTCGAAGTGGACCGCCATCAGATCGTCTTGAGTGCCCTGACGTCACTGGTTCAGGACGGGCGCCTCGATGCCGGCGTGTGTGCCGAAGCGATTGCGCGCTACGGGATTGATGTTGACGCCATCGCGCCTTGGGACGCTTGAAGCCGGGCTTCAGGTCGAGTCGAATTTTCAGGAAATGGTCATGAAGAATGTGCATGAAGTGCGAATGCCCGACATCGGCGATGCCAAGGATGTCGGTGTCATCGAAATACCGGTCAAGGCGGGCGATGCGGTGGTCGAAGGGCAGACCCTGATCATTGTCGAGACCGACAAGGCGTCCATGGAAATTCCATCGCCGCACACGGGCGTGTTGCAATCGTTGGTGGTCAGTCTGGATGACAAAGTCAGCGAGGGATCGCCGATTGCCTTTATCGAGAGTGAAGGACTATCGGCGGCGCCGGCACCCCGCATCGAGCCCGTTGCAACGCTCATAGTGCCTCAGCCGATTGCCTCGCCAGGGTTGCTCATCGAAGCGGTTGATCCGCCAACGGACTTGCCGCTGGCATCGCCGTCGGTTCGCAAGTTTTCTCGAGAACTGGGTGTTTCGCTCAAGGCCATTCAGGGCACTGGCCTGCGTCGACGCATCACCAAGGACGACGTGTTGGCCCATGTGAAAGGCGCACTGACAGTAACTGAAACCCGTGCCCAGCCGTTGGGCGGATTGCTGCCCTGGCCGGTGGTGGATTTTGCCAAGTACGGGCCGGTGGAAACCCGGCCACTGTCGCGCATCCGCAAAATCAGTGGGGCCAACCTGCATCGCAATTGGCTGATGATTCCCCACGTGACCAATCACGACGACGCGGATATCACGCAACTCGAACAGTTCCGCGTGCAGGTGAACAAGGAAAAGGCCGGCAGCGGGGTCAAGTTGACGTTGCTGGCGTTGTTGATGAAAGCCTGTGCGGGCGCGTTGAAAAAATTCCCGGAGTTCAATGCCAGTCTCAACGGCGACGAATTGGTGTTGAAGGGTTATTGCCACATCGGTTTTGCCGCCGATACACCCGAAGGGTTGGTCGTCCCCGTCATCAAGGACGTCGATCAGAAAGGGGTGCTGGCGATTGCCCGGGAAATGTCGGCGCTGGCTGAAAAGGCGCGGGCGGGCAAGTTGAGCGCTGCCGAGATGAGTGGCGGCTGCTTTTCAATCTCGTCGTTGGGCGGCATTGGCGGGACGTATTTCACGCCGATCATCAATGCGCCGGAAGTCGCGATTCTCGGGGTGGGCAAAAGCATGGAGCGACTCGCGCTGGAGGGCGGGGAGGTTGTGACGCGCAACATGCTGCCGTTGAGCCTGAGTTGGGATCATCGCGTGATCGATGGCGCGGCGGCGGGGCGTTTCAACGCCTATCTGAGCAGTGTGCTGGCGGATTACCGCAGGCTGGTTCTGTGAACGGGGGGACGGTTTGTCGGGTTCGTTCAGCCACTTGAACATACAAATTCCCCAATCGCGGACACAATGCAGATACATGAGTGCGGTTTGATGAGGTCGTCCAACACCACAAAGAGGCTTTTGCCATGTTCCGCAAACTGCAGCTTGCCGCCAGGTTCCTCAGCCAGAGCACGCGCCTGATGGTGGGCGTTCCGGATTACGACAACTACGTCGCGCAGATGAAGCTGAATCATCCGGACCAGCCGGTCATGAGTTATTCAGCATTCTTTCGCGAACGTCAGGAAGCACGCTACGGCAAACGCAGCTGCACGACGCGGTGCTGCTGAACGCCGATTGAACGGCGGCTGCCGAAAAGCCTCGTCCTCATTGAGAGGGCGGGGCTTTTTGCGTTACACAGAGCCGAATTGAGGGGCCGGCACACCGAGTGCTAGAACGAGCAGTTCGCGCCCTGAAGCACTACGCGTCCAAACTGCGCATTGTCGTCCAGCGGCGTCACGGCCAGCAGGTGATCCAGACGGATCTCCTGTGGGCCGCCTGCCGTTTCAACGCAGAGAAATTCTTCTTTGTCGCTGGACGTCCGTGTCGTCAACGCTTTGGCCGTCAGGCTTGTGCCATCCATCAACTCGATATGCAGTCGATAACCGCGCAGGCAGGCAATCTCGAGATAGTCGTGCAGATCGCAATCCAAAGGCTGATACGTGTTCATGGCATGACTCCTGGCAATCTTGACGTTTGATGATGCAGGGTTGGCCTGCAACATAGAATCTCCCGCATATTTTGTGCAAGCCCCGCAATCCCTGTGGGAGTGAGACCGGCTTGCCGGCGATGAGGCCCTTACAAACGCAAACAATCGCGCTCCGTGCTCAGCTGTCGCGTGACTAGACTAACCAGGGTTATCGAACGGCAGGGGCGACAATCGTGGCGCTACTCTTATGGACTCATTGATCACAGCCGCAGCGCGGGCGCTTGCGGCAGGTGATCCGCTTGGCGCGCTGGACCGGGTGGCGTTGCGTGACGATGCGCCCGCGCTCGCGTTGCGCGGCATCGCCATGGCGCAGCTCGGCGATCTGGTTCGGGCGAAAGCGCTGGTGAAAAGCGCCGCGCGCGCATTCGGGCCGAAAGAACCGTTGGCACGGGCGCGCTGCGTGGTGGCCGAGGCCGAAATTGCGCTGGCTTCGCGTGACCTGGGCTGGCCAGTGAAGGCGCTCGAAACGGCACGCCTGACGCTTGAGGCCCACGGGGATCGAGTGAACGCCGCTCACGCGCGGTATCTGCAGATTCGGCGATGGGTGCTGATCGGTCGGCTCGACGAGGCGGACGTTCTGTTGGCCGCGCTGGATCCCGCACCGTTGCCGCCGGTGCTGCGCGCCGCCCATGAATTGGTGGTGGCGGGGATTGCCATCCGCCGCCTGCAATCGCAAACAGCCCGGCTTGCCCTGGCGAGGGCCGAACATGTCGCACGCGAGGCGGGTGTCCCGGCGCTTATCGGCGAAGTCGAAAACGCCGTTAACGTCCTGAATTCCCCGGCAGCGCGCCTGATCGCCCATGGCGAAGAGCGACCGTTGTGGCTGGATGAAGTTGAAGCAGTGCTCGGCTCGACCGCGTTGGTGGTGGACGCCTGCCGTTATGCCGTGCGTGGCGTCGGCATGTCGGTTTCCCTCGCCAGGCGCCCGGTGTTGTTCACCCTCGCTCGTGCGTTGGCCGAAGCGTGGCCGGCGGACGTATCGAGGGAAACCCTGATCCGCCGGGCGTTCCGCCTGAAGCTGTCGGACGAGTCCCATCGAGCGCGCTTGCGTGTCGAAGTCGGGCGCTTGCGTTCGGCGCTGAAACCCTTGGCGGGCGTCATCGCCACTCAACGCGGGTTTGCACTGGTGGCGCTGGTTTCATCTGACGTAGTGGTGTTGGCGCAACCGGTCGAAGAACGACACGCGGCGCTGTTTGCCTTGCTCGCCGACGGCGAATCCTGGTCGAGTTCGGCGCTGGCGTTGGCGCTCGACACCAGCCAGCGCACGGTGCAACGCACACTCGACGCGCTGGCGGCGGCCGGCAAAGTGCAGCCATTCGGACGTGGCCGGGCGCGGCGCTGGATGACCCCGCCGGTACCGGGTTTCGCGACGACCTTGTTACTCCCGGCGCCACTGCCGAGTGACTAGGATGAACGCCACGAACCCCTGAAGAGGTAGCCGAGATGAAACACTCAACCGCAGAAATCCTCCGCGAATATGGCCCGTTCGCCGGTGTCGACAGCGTGCATGGCGTGACCTGGGACGGTGAGCGCGTCTGGTTTGCCAGTGGCGAAAAACTCATCGCCCTCGACCCGGCCAGCGGCAAGACCCTGCGTTCAATCGACGTCAGCGCCGATGCAGGCACGGCCTTCGACGGCCAGCACCTGTTCCAGATCGCCGCCGACCGCATCCAGAAAATCGACCCACAGACCGGCAAAGTGCTCAACACCATCCCGGCACCGGGTGGCGGCAACGACTCCGGGCTGACCTGGGCTGAGGGGACGCTGTGGGTTGGCCGCTATCGCGACCGGAAGATCCACCAGATCGACCCCGAGACCGGCGCGATTTTGCGCACGATCGAGTCCAACCGCTTCGTTACCGGCGTGACCTGGGTTGACGGGCAGCTGTGGCATGGAACGTGGGAAGGGGATGAAAGCGAGCTGCGCCGCGTGGATGCCAAAACCGGGGAAGTGCTGCACAGCATCAGGATGCCCGCTGGTGTCGGCGTGTCGGGACTTGAGTCCGATGGCGGCGATCAGTTCTTCTGCGGCGGCGGTGGCAGCGGGAAGGTGAGGGCGGTGCGGCGGCCAGCGTGACGCATCACGCTGGCCGTGGTGTGACCGGCCTCAAGGCGCTCCAAACAACATCGTCCAGTAAACCCCTTGGTCACTGCGCGCGTCCGTCGCGTAGGCGGCGCCCACTTGGGTGAACAGCGGGCTCATCAGGTTGGCGCAATGTCCGGGGCTGGCGAGCCAGCCTGCCATTGCCTTGCTCGGTGAGCCTTGGCCCGCGGCGATGTTTTCGCCGATCTGGCGGCCACGGAATCCGGCAGCCCGCGCCCGGTCGGCAGGCATGTCGCCGTCGGGATCGCGGTGTGCGAAGTAATTTCCATAGGCCATTGCCTTGCTGTGGCCCTGCGCCGCTGCCCCGAGGCTGGCATTCCAGGCCAGTGGCCGGGCGGCGGCAAAGCGCTGGCGCCCACAGAGACGCGGTTTTGCCCGCGCGGCGTTGACCTGGGCGAGCAACGCCTTGCTGACGGCTCGCGCGTCGTTCATTTGACTGTCCAGCACCGGCCGCGCCAGCACCACTTGCCATTCGCTGCGGCTGCGGCTGACGCCGATATCGGCGTATTGGCTATCCAGCAATGCCGAGCAGTAATCGCTCTGCAGCAGGTCGAAGGCCTCTTCGGCATCCTGCGCGCCGACCACGCGCAGGCTACGCACGGTCACTGCCTGATAACCGGACGCTTTCAACCGGTCCCGCAAGCCGCCGCCGTAGCCGACCGGCAAGGCCAGATTCGATTTCAGCGCCAGCGGTGCCAAGCGTTGGGCGGGACGCCGCTCGCAGCGCTGTGGGTGGGCGCGGTAATCGTTGATGGCTTCCACCAGTTGCCGTTCCGCGCCAGCGTGGGCGGGGAGGGTGGTAATGGAAAGCAAGGTAAACAGGCACAGCGAAGTCAAGCGCAAGGCGTGGGCGGTTTGGCGCATGGGGGACAGCTCTGAAGAGTTGGCGGCGGTTAGGGGAGGAATTGGCGCCGCTGTAAGACTGGAGAGTTGAAACAAGGTTCACGGGGCAGGAGCGCATATTTACCGCCGACTTCGTGTGTCCGACGGACGTACCTTCAAATGCCCCATCCCTCGCGCACAGCCGTGCGAATCCCTTCCAGCAACATCGCAAACGCCGGGTTGTCATTGTTCTCACGCCAGATCAGATGCAACTCGCTCTGCACACCTTCCCCCAGGTCGATATCGCGAAACACCACGTTCTTGAACACCACGCTGCTGGCACACCGTGGCACCAGCGCCAGGCCCATGCCGGCGTTGACCAGCGCCAGAATGGTCAGCGACGAACCCAGCCACTGCACGTATTCCGGGGCGACGCGGGCCGAGCGCAGCATGCCGGTCAGCAGTTCGTTGAACGGTGGGTAGGCGGCGTGGGAGTACATTAGAAACGGTTGCGCATCGAGGTCTTTGACCGACACGGTTTCGGCGCTGGCCAATCGATGATGGCTGGGCACGGCCAGGACAAACGGCTCGCGCACCAGGCATTCGGTGGCATACCCCGGTTCCAGCAATGGCGCGCGGACGATGCCCAGGTCGATTCGGCGGGCGCGCAGGGCTTCGTGCTGCTGGTAGGTATTCATCTCCGACAGGTCGATTTTCACGTGCGGTTGCTTGAGGCGGGCTTCGGCGATGACCTTGGGCAGGAATTCATACACCGCGCTGCCGACAAAACTGATGTTGACCGTGCCGATATCGCCCTCGGCAAAACGCCGGGCGGTGGCGGCGGCTTGCTGGGCGCGTTCGAGCAGGTTCTGCGCTTCGATGAAAAAGGCGCGGCCGGCAGCCGTCAGGGCGACGCTGCGGGTGGTGCGGGTGAACAGCTCGACGCCCAGGTGATGTTCCAGCAGCTGAATCTGTCGGCTGAGCGGCGGCTGGGTCATGTTCAACCGTTCGGCGGCGCGCCGGAAGTTCAGTTCGGTGGCCACCGTGGTGAAGCAGCGCAGTTGGGTCAGTTCGAACATTGATCTAATCCAGGTATCAATCGAATGCCAAGTTAGATTAGACGGGATCAATGTCGGCGTCCATGATCGGCGCGTCCCTAAAAAAACAATGAACGGGAGTCGCCCCCTTGAATACCCTCCAGAGTCCGCCCGATCCAACTGTGCTCGCCCGCGCAGCGGCCAAGGTGAAGCGCCAAGTGCTGCCGCTGTTCGTGGTGATGTTCATCGTCAATTACATCGACCGGGTCAACATCGGCTTCGTGCGCAGTCACATGGAAACCGATCTCGGCATTGGCGCCGCAGCCTATGGCCTCGGTGCCGGGCTGTTCTTCATCGGTTACGCAATCTTCGAAGTCCCCTCCAACCTGCTGCTGCAACGCTACGGCGCCCGCGCCTGGCTGACGCGCATCATGTTCACCTGGGGCGCAGCGGCCATGGCCATGGCGTTCGTGCGCGGCGAAACCAGTTTCTATGTGCTGCGCTTCATCCTCGGCGCGGCCGAAGCCGGGTTCTTCCCCGGCATCATTTATTACTTCACCCAATGGTTGCCGTCGACCGAACGCGGCAAGGCCATGGCGATCTTCCTCAGCGGCTCGGCCATTGCCTCGGTGATTTCCGGGCCGGTGTCCGGTGCGCTGTTGCACGTCAGCGGTTTCAGCCTGCACGGCTGGCAGTGGATGTTCCTGATCGAAGGCTTCGCCTCGATCGTGCTCTGCGGGTTTGTCTGGTTCTGGTTGCAGTCCCATCCACGCCAGGCGAATTGGCTGAGCGAGGAAGAAAAGGACGCACTGGTGGGCGCCATCGCCCTCGAACAGCAGGCCCGCGAAGCCACGCAGACGGTCAAGCCGTCGATGTTCAAATTGCTCGCCGACAAGCAGATCGCACTGTTCTGTTTCATCTACTTTTCCATTGCCCTGACCATCTACGGCGCGACGTTCTGGCTGCCGAGCATGATCAAGAAAATGGGCAACCTCGGCGACTTCCAGGTCGGCCTGTTCAACTCGATTCCGTGGATCATTTCCATCGTCGCGATGTATGGCTTCGCCGCCATGGCCAGCAAATGGAAATACCAGCAGGCATGGGTCGCCTTGACCCTGGTGATCGCTGCGTTCGGCATGTTCATGTCCACCACCGGCGGGCCGGTTTTCGCCTTCGTCGCCATCTGTTTTGCCGCGATTGGTTTCAAGGCTGCCTCGGCACTGTTCTGGCCTATTCCACAGGGCTATCTGGATGCGCGCATCGCCGCAGCGGTGATCGCGTTGATCAATTCCATCGGCAACCTCGGCGGCTTCGTCGCCCCGACAGCGTTCGGTTTCCTCGAACAAAAAACCGGCTCCATCGAGGGCGGTCTCTACGGGCTGGCGGCCACCTCGCTGGTGGCGGCGGTGGTGATCTTTTTTGCCCGCACCGCCCCGCGTGGTGATCCCATTCGCGTGTTGAGCGGCCAACCTGCCAACGTCGCAGTGCCAGAAAAAACAGCCAGTCATCAAGCCTTGAGCTCAGGTCCAAAGGGAGCAGCCTCTTGAAAATCAAACGAGTCACCGTCACCCCCATCGCTTTCCGTGATCCGCCGCTGCTCAACGCCAGCGGGATTCATGAACCGTTCGCACTGCGTTCGATCATCGAGATCGAGAGCGACAATGGCTACATCGGTCTGGGTGAAAGTTACGGCGATGCGCCAGCGCTGTTGATCCAGCAGCAACTGCAATCGCAATTGATCGGTCTCGATCCGTTCGACCTCAATCAACTGCGGCGCATCGTCCAGGCCACCGTGGCGGCGCACAAACCGGCGAGCATTGCCGGCGCGGAACTGGCACCGGGCTCCCATGCCAGCAAAGCGGTGAGCAATGCGTATTCGGCGTTCGAAGTGGCGTTCCTGGATTTGCAGGCGCATTCGTTGAATGTGCCGTTGGTGGACTTGCTGGGCGGGGCGATTCGCGACGAGATTCCGTTCAGCGCCTACCTGTTTTTCAAGTACGCGCAGCATGTCGATTCACCGTACAAACCGGACAATTGGGGCGAGGCGCTGAACGAAGAGCAGATCGTTGCCCAGGCACGGCGGATGATCGAGGCCTACGGTTTCAAGAGCATCAAACTCAAGGCCGGCACGCTGCCGCCGGAGCACGAAGTGTCGTGCATCAAGGCGCTGAAAAAGGCCTTCCCCGGTTACCCGCTGCGGATTGACCCGAATGGCAACTGGTCATTGGAAACGTCGATTCGCATGGCTGAATTGCTGGGCGATGACCTGCAATATTACGAAGACCCGACGCCGGGCCTCGACGGCATGGCTGAGTTGCACAAGCGTACCGGGCTGCCGCTGGCGACCAACATGGTGGTCACCGATTTCGACGAGTTCCGGCGTAGTGTGGCGTTGAACAGCGTGCAGATTGTTCTCGCCGATCACCATTACTGGGGCGGGCTGCGCGACACGCAGGCGCTGGCGAAAATGTGCGACACCTTTGGTCTTGGCGTATCGATGCATTCCAACTCGCACCTGGGCATCAGCCTGATGGCGATGGCGCATGTTGCGGCCGCGGTGCCCAATCTGGATTACGCCTGCGACACGCATTACCCGTGGCAGGAGCCGGATGAAGAGGTGATCAAGGGCGGCAAGCTGCCGATCGTCGATGGCTGCGTGAAAATCACGCGCGCGCCGGGGTTGGGTCTGGAACTGGATCACGATCAACTGGGCAAATTGCATGACCAATACCTGACCTGTGGCATCCGCCAGCGCGATGACGTGAAGCAGATGCAGCGTTACAAACCGGACTGGAAGGCGGTCAAACCGCGTTTTTGAGCTCGGTCAGCAGGCGTTCTATCTGCGCCAGTTCCCAGGTGCTGAGCAGACTGACCGGGTCGGTGCCGTAACGTTGCCAATTATCGAACAGGCCCTCGCGGCCGTCCGGGCTCTGGCAGCGTTGGCAGCGGCGCAAGTGGTTGTCGTCGACGTCGAGGGTCAGCTGCCAACCCTCGATGTCGACCTGCACCAGACCGGATGCGGAAGGTTCGCCGATCAGCCGCAGGGGACGAACCTCCAGGGCGGCGTCGCGCAATAGCTGGTAAATCTCGCGGGTGGTCAACGGTGGCACGGGTGTCTCCGGTGGGCTCAGGTAAAAAATCGGCAACGACATCCAACCTGTAGGAGCCGGCTTGCTGGCGATAGCGGTGGGTCAGCCAACCTGTTTTTTGCTGACCCACCGCTATCGCCAGCAAGCCGGCTCTTACAGGGGGTAGTGTTCAGCTGGCTTATGGGGAAATGATCCCGTGGTCGATAGCGTACTTGACCAGCGCCGCCGGTTTGTCGATGTTGAGTTTGCGGCGGATGCTCAGGCGATGGGTTTCAACCGTGCGCACGCTGATGTCGAGGTCACGGGCCATTTCCTTGTTGTTCATCCCCTGGGCCATTTTGTACAACACCTGGCTTTCACGCGGCGTCAGCTCGTTGTCGGTACTTTTGTCAGCAATGAGCCGCTGGGCAATTTCCGCGCTGTAGAACGTGCCGCCGCTGGCAATGGCTTCGATGGCGGCGATGATTTCCCGTGACGGCGCGTTCTTCAGCACATAGCCGCTGGCCCCCGAACGCACGGACTCGCTCACGTATTCATAATTGTCGTACATGCTCAGCACCAGCACTTTGAGCGACGGGTACTGGCTGCGCAGCAATCGGGTCAGCTCCAGCCCGTTCATGTCCTTGAGGCTGATGTCGACCAGCAGCAGGTCAGGCTGGCAGCGTCCGACCATCTCGATGGCGTCCGCGCCATTCTCGGCTTCACCCACCACTTCCAGCGGGGCCATGACGGACAGCAGCGCCTTGATCCCGTCGCGAACCAGGGAGTGATCGTCGACCAGGGCGACGCGGATCGGGGAGGGCAGGTTAATCACGGGCATTCACTCTTGTTGTCTGATCAGCGTTTTGCGCCGGGCATTTTCATGGGCAGCAGCACGTCCAGCTCACTTCTTCCCGGCACCGAGATCAGCTCGAACCGGCCGCCAAAGTGCTCGACACGTTCACGGATATTACGCAGGCCGATGCCGGCATGGCCACGTTCGACCTGGGCGACGTTGAAGCCGATACCGTCATCGATCACCGTCAGCCGGATGGATTCTTCAGAACCGTGCAGGTTGATGGAAACGTTTTTTGCCTGTGCATGGCGTTCAATGTTGGTCAGGCCTTCCTGCACAATGCGAAACAACGAAACCGCCGCGCCATCGACCAGATGGCAGTCGAATTCGTTGTCGTTGTAGGTCACGGTGAGGCCGCTGCGTTGCTCGAATTCCTCGGCAAGTTGACCGATGGCCGCCGACAGTCCCAGGGTGTCGAGCAAGGATGAGCGCAGGTCGTGGGAGAGGCTGCGCACCTCGCCAATCGCCTCGCCGAGACGTTCCGTGGCCTCTCTTAAAATACTCAAACCCTTGTCTTGTCCATTCTCCAGCACATGGCTGGCGAGTTCGAACTGGAACTTGATGGAGACGAGCACCTGACTGATGCCGTCGTGCAGTTCACGGGAAACCCGCGAGCGTTCTTCCTCCTGCAAACTGACGATTCGCTGGGTCAGGCGTTGCAGTTTTTTGTCGGCCAGACGGTGCTCGCTCACGTTAAGCGTCATGCCGCTGGCAAACACGAACAGCACCGCCACGAGGGCCACGGCGGCAATCGCCAGCATGGTTTTGCGGATGCCCTGGGCCACCTCGTCACGCGCCTGTTGGGTCGCGCGTTCGACGTCCTCAAGGTATATGCCGGTGCCGAGCATCCAGCCCCAGCGATCCAGCATCACCACGTAGGCGAGCTTGTCGGTCACCTGACCGGAAGACGGCTTGTTCCAGGCGTAGCGTTGAAAGCCTTCGCCCGATTGCGCACTTTTGAGCAATGCCTGAATCACCGGCAGGCCGTGTGGGTCCTTCATGTCCCACAGGTATTGGCCGACCAGTTCCGACTGCCGCGCGTGCATCAGGCTGCGACCTTCGCGGTCGTACACGAAGAAGTAGCCATTGATGCCAAAGCTGAGTTTGCGCAGTTCTTCCAGCACGCGTTGCTGGGCGTGTTCGTCACCGTGGCCGTCGTCGTACAGCGGCGCGATCAGGCTTTGCGCCATTTCCACGTAGTTTTTCAGTTCGGCGCGCTTGCTCGCCAGGATGCTGTCTTCGATCAGTTGCGCCTGTTGGTCACCCACCTGGCGGTTCAGGGAAATCACCAGCCCGCAGATGACAGCGATCGCCAACACCAGCGGCAAAATCCCGAGCGCGACGATTTTGTGTTTGAGCTGCATCTGGGCTCCTGAGAACTTTGTAGGAGCGAGCTTGCTCGCGATGGTCGTGAACGAAAATGCGTGTTTGCCGGATACACGCGTTGTTCTTGAGACCATCGCGAGCAAGCTCGCTCCTACAGGGGCGGCGTTAGGCGAAGGCAGGCATCATATGCCAAAGATGCGCGCGTCCAGTAGCGTTGCTGGACGGAATGACCTGCGGCGGGGATGTCAGCCAGTTGAAACATAACCCCCCTGTGGGAGCGAGCCTGCTCGCGATGGCGGTGGCACAGTCAACATCGATGGTGAATCTCAGTCCGCTATCGCGAGCAGGCTCACTCCCACAGGGTTTTGCATTTCAGCAGACAGATTGGCGGTTTCTACGTAGAACTACGTAGAGAGCGCGTACGTAGTAACGCGGATTTATTTGTAGACGGCATGCGCGGATATTGGGCCAGCTCCGCACAGCGGACACAATTATAAAAATTACCGCCGCAGTCACAAGCTGTCGGCAGGAGACACGCTATGCCCCGTCTGGCTAAACACCTCGCCTGGTTTGCCGTGGCTGTTCTGGGAGCGTTTGCGCTAAGTGTCGTGGCCCTGCGCCGCGGCGAAGCGATCAACGCCCTCTGGATCGTAGTCGCAGCCGTCGCCATCTACCTCGTCGCATACCGCTACTACAGCCTGTTCATCGCCAACAAGGTGATGCAACTGGACCCCAATCGAGCCACTCCCGCCGTACTCAATAACGATGGTCTGGACTACGTTCCGACCAACAAACACGTACTCTTCGGTCACCACTTCGCAGCCATTGCCGGCGCAGGTCCGCTGGTCGGTCCGGTGTTGGCGGCGCAGATGGGCTATCTGCCCGGCACGCTTTGGCTGATCGCCGGCGTGGTGCTGGCCGGTGCGGTTCAGGACTTCATGGTCCTGTTCATGTCCACCCGCCGCAACGGTCGTTCCCTGGGCGACATGGTCCGCGAAGAAATGGGCCGCATCCCCGGCACCATCGCGCTGTTCGGCTGCTTCCTGATCATGATCATCATCCTCGCGGTGCTGGCGCTGATCGTGGTCAAAGCCCTGGCTGAAAGCCCGTGGGGCATGTTCACGGTGATGGCGACCATCCCGATCGCGATGTTCATGGGCATCTACATGCGCTACATCCGTCCGGGCCGCATCGGTGAAATCTCGATCATCGGCGTGTTCCTGCTGCTGGGCTCGATCTGGCTGGGCGGGCAGATTGCCGCTGACCCGGTCTGGGCCAAGGCCTTCACCTTCACCGGCATTCAAATCACCTGGATGCTGATCGGCTACGGTTTCGTTGCCGCGGTACTGCCGGTGTGGCTGATTCTGGCACCCCGTGACTACCTCTCCACGTTCCTGAAAATCGGCACCATTGTGGCATTGGCGATCGGCATTCTGATCACCATGCCCGAGCTGAGAATGCCGGCACTGACCCAGTTCATCGATGGCACCGGTCCGGTGTGGAAGGGCGGTATGTTCCCGTTCCTGTTCATCACCATCGCTTGTGGCGCGGTATCGGGTTTCCACTCGCTGATCGCTTCCGGCACCACGCCGAAGCTGCTCGCCAGTGAAGGTCATGCCCGCTACATCGGTTACGGCGGCATGCTGATGGAATCCTTCGTCGCCATCATGGCCATGGTTGCGGCATCGGTGATCGATCCGGGCGTGTATTTCGCCATGAACAGCCCAGCGGCGATTGTCGGCGCGGATGCTGTTTCGGTTGCGCAGACTGTCAGCAGCTGGGGCTTTGCAATTACCCCGGAAGCGCTGCAAGCAGTGGCCAAGGACATCGGTGAAACCACCATCCTGGCCCGTGCCGGCGGTGCACCAACCCTGGCGGTCGGTATCGCGCAGATCCTGCACCACGTCCTGCCGGGTGAAAACACCATGGCGTTCTGGTACCACTTTGCGATCCTGTTTGAAGCGCTGTTCATCCTGACCGCAGTCGATGCCGGTACCCGTGCCGGTCGCTTCATGCTTCAGGATTTGCTCGGCTCGTTCGTGCCGGCACTGAAACGCACCGAATCGTGGACCGCCAACCTGATCGCCACCGCCGGTTGTGTGGCGATGTGGGGTTATTTGCTCTACCAAGGCGTGATCGATCCGCTGGGTGGCATCAACACCTTGTGGCCGCTGTTCGGTATCTCCAACCAGATGCTGGCCGGTATCGCGCTGATGTTGGCGACGGTTGTGCTGATCAAAATGAAACGCCAGCGCTATGTCTGGGTGACCATGCTGCCAGCGGTCTGGCTGCTGATCTGCACCACCACTGCCGGTTTCATCAAGCTGTTCGACGCCAACCCGGCCATCGGCTTCCTCGCGCTGGCCAAGAAGTACAGCGATGCCTTGGCCAACGGCCAGGTACTCGCGCCGGCCAAGAGCATCGAGCAGATGCAGCACGTGATCTACAACGCCTACACCAATGCGACGTTGACCGCGCTGTTCCTGTTCGTGGTGTTCAGCATCCTGTTCTTTGCCCTCAAGGTCGGCATTGCCGCGTGGGGAACCAAGGAGCGCACGGATAAAGAAGCGCCATTCCAGGCCCTGCCGAATGCGTGATCGAGGAATGCAGCATGTTCAATGACCTGAGTCGCCTCGGTAAATACCTCGGTCAGGCCGCGCGCCTGATGGTCGGCATGCCTGACTACGATACTTACGTCGAGCATATGCAGACCAAACATCCGGACAAACCGGTGATGAGTTACGAGGTGTTCTTCCGGGAACGCCAGGAAGCGCGTTACGGAAGCAAGGCCGGGCCCAAGTGCTGTTGACCCGGTTGTCGGTTTAACAGCAATCCCTGTGGGAGCTAGCCTGCTGGCGATGGCGGCTGAACATTCAACATCACTGTTGATTGACAGTCCGCCATCGCCAGCAGGCTAGCTCCCACATTGTTTTGCGCAGTAATTTTCAGGGTTTACGTTCGATGAGGGTTCGCCCTGGTTCATTGCGGCACACAAGCTTGTCCCGATAGTTGTCACACAGCGATCTCAGCACATCACTCGCGCAAGCCCCGCTGATCCGCCGATCAATCGCAAAACCCGCCACGTCCCCCTTCAGTTGAATACCCACCCCCGACACCGTCTCCAATCGCTGCTTGATCGGCGCTTCTGCTGTTTGCACGGCCTCGCGGAACATTGAACTGTGCAAATGGCCGCACGTCCAAGCCATTAAGCCGGTTTGAGCATTTCAATGTTTCTGGAGGCGGGTGATGTCGAGGCGAGCGCTGATTAGGTTTTTTGCGGTTTATCTGTCCGCTTTCCTGGTGTTCGGATTGGGCGTGGCCGCGGCGTCTCCCTGGATTGCCACTCACATTCTCCTGAAGTGGATGCTATAACCCGGCACTCGCTTCGAAGCCAACGGACAGACACATGATTGAAGAGGGACTTTCGCTACTGATCGATTACGGCACTTATCTGCTGCCCGGTTTTAGCCTCTGTACTCTCTGGTTCTGGCTGACGCCGAAGACGCAACCCGGTTTGCGTATTGTGATCCTGCTGCTGACCTTCGTCCTGATGCGCGATGTGATGACACCGCTGCGCTTATGGTCCCTGAGTGGCGATGCGCAGATCGGCTTTGTTGCGAATCCGTTTGTCCTGGCCGTGCTGGGTGCGCTGTCGCTGGCGATCGTGGCCGTGCTGGCAAGGATCGCCCCGCAGCTTTGGCAACTCGTCGTCTGGAGGAAGAGCAATCTGGCTGCAGGGCTAGCGCTGGGTGTTGCTGGCGGGTGTGCGATCGGCGTTCCGCTGCGGCTCTATCAAGGCATCGGTGTAAGCGAAATAGCCGGTTACTGGCCCTGGTTGATGGGCATGGTCGTGCTGGCCTACGGCGGGAATGCGTTGGAAGAAGTGCTGTTTCGCGGGTTCCTGCAAGGTCACCTCGAACACCACACCTCTGCGATACGAGCCGCCTTGATCAGCGCTGTCGCATTCTCGGCCTGCCATTCGTTTCTGGCACTGAGCGTCACCCGGATTGGCTGGCCGATTCTACTGTTCACGTTGCTGGAGGGGCTGGTCTGTGCTTTCGTCCGCATGCGCTACGGTGTGATCGCCGCCACCGCTGCACACGGGACGGCGATATTACTCATCGCCGCTCCCACGTGATTGATCAGCACAATTCATCAGCAGGGGCTGATGCAGCAATTTCGGGTTTAGTCTGTTCAGGGCGTGGGTGAAGGCTATTTATGCGATTCACCCTCGCATTCCTTGCACCAGGCTAACGCAACAGATGCACGGTCAAACCAACGAGCGCGCAGGCCATCAGCACCTGAATGACGCCCCGCTTGAAGCGGAACAAGGCAACCGCCGCGGCGATCGCGATCAGCGCGGAGGGCCAGTCCAGGTTGCCGCTGAAGCCTGTTGGCCAAAGCACGTGATAGCCGAAGAAACACGCCAGATTGAGGATCACTCCAACCACGGCGGCTGTTATGGCGGTAAGCGGTGCCGTGAACTTGAGTTCGTTGTGGGTCGACTCCACCAGCGGGCCACCCGCGAGGATGAACAGGAACGAGGGCAGGAAGGTGAACCAGGTCACCAGCGAGGCCGCCACGGCCCCGGCCATAAACACCTGATCGGCTCCGAACACTTGCGAGACATAGGCGCCGACAAAGCCGACGAAGGCCACGACCATGATCAGCGGCCCCGGCGTGGTTTCCCCCAGGGCCAGCCCGTCGATCATCTGTGTCGGGGTCAGCCAGCCATAGTGTCCGACCGCGCCCTGGT
Organism: Pseudomonas sp. BF-RE-25; assembly: GCF_019956105.1. Lineage (NCBI taxonomy): Bacteria > Pseudomonadati > Pseudomonadota > Gammaproteobacteria > Pseudomonadales > Pseudomonadaceae > Pseudomonas > Pseudomonas sp. BF-RE-25. Next base: position 63,887 of record NZ_JAHBDB010000002.1, on the reverse strand, counting down.
AGACATACGGAAGCACGGCATACGCACCGCCAAAGGTCAGCAACGCGGCTTTGGTAAAGAACCAGCTCATTTGAGTCAAGGTGCCTTCCCAGCCGAAGAGGAGGGTCAAGATGCCCATCGGCAATGCCCAGAGCGTGGCGCCGATAAGTGCGAGCGACGCCAGTTTCAGCCAGTTAAAACGGGCATGCTCAGGGGTGGGGGTGTCGTCATCGATCAAGGCTGGCCCGAAGGATTTTTTGGCGGAACCATGGCCCCCGGTCCTGAACTTCTCGGGCGCCAGACGCCCTCCGACATAGCCGATCAAAGCGGCGCTCAGCACGATCAGCGGGAATGGAACGTTGAATGCGAAGATCGCGGTAAATGACGCCGCCGCTATCGCCCACAGCCAATTGTTCTTCAGTGCCCGAGAGCCGATCCTGTGTGCCGCTTGCACCACGATGGCCGTCACGGCGGGCTTTATCCCATAGAAGAGCCCGGCCACCACGGGTATTTCGCCGAACGCGATGTACATCCACGACAACGCAATCAGGATGAACAGCGAGGGCAACACAAACAGTGCACCTGCAATGACTCCTCCCCATGTCCGATGCATCAGCCAGCCAATGTAGGTCGCCAACTGCTGAGCCTCAGGCCCGGGCAGCAACATGCAGTAGTTGAGGGCATGCAAAAATCTCCGTTCCGAAATCCAGCGCCGCCGCTCTACCAACTCCTGGTGCATGATCGAGATCTGTCCTGCCGGCCCGCCGAAACTGATGAAGCCGAGCTTTAGCCAGAACCAGAACGCCTCACGCAAACTGACCGGCTGAGGCCTCGACAGATTCTCGTCAACGTCCAATGTGGAAACCTTACTCATCGGGTTGTTCCTCTTTCACAAATTCGTCGAGCAGGCCGTCGAAGATGGCGCTTGCCGCAGCGAGCAAGTAGTCGTCATGGGAAATGGTTTCACGCAGTCCTGCCAGCACCCGTTCGAGAGCTGATGCAGGCAGGGCCAAATCGCCCTCAAGCGGCGCTATCCAGCACCGAGCCTTGTTGTACGAACCGGTCGATCAACCACCTTGCCGCAGGGCCCGGTGGCAGATCCGTACGGTAGATGACGTCGAAGGTATATTGGCCGCTTTTGTATTCCGGTATGTTCAATTGCACGAGCCGGCCGCTCTCCAGATCTTCCTGGACCATCGGCAACGGCATGTTCCCCCAACCGATGCCTTCACGCAGCAGCATGTGCTTGGCACCCAGGTCCGCCAGGCGCCAGGTGCGGTTACTGAGCACGGCGAAATCCTTGCCTTTGGTCAGAAGCGAGCGATCGGACAGCACCAGTTGCGTGAACTCTCGCCCGGCACCGGGCACATTCGAGTCGCTTGAAGCCAGTGGATGATTCGGGGCTGCCACCGGAATCAACTCCACGCTGCCGACGCCAATTCTTTCGATACCGTCGATGCCTTCGTTCATCGGCCCACTGACGCCGACGATTGCACCACGGTTGATCACCAGTTCGGTGACGGCACCGAGCGCTTCCATATGCAAGTGCAGGGCAACCGTAGGGAATTCTTCGCGAAAGGATTTGAGTGCGTCGACCACGCGCTCCGGGGGAAGCATCACATCGAGCACCACGTGGACTTCGGCTTCAAGCCCCTGAAGCAGCCCTTTCACTTTGGCGCGTAAACCATGAATGCCGTTGGCGATGGTCCGGGCTTCGGCCAGAACGGTGCGGCCGGCGTCGGTGAGCTGCGGCTTGCGTGTCGTCTGACGGTCGAACAGCGACACGCCGAGCTGCATTTCCAGGTTGGCAATCGAGTAGCTGATGACCGAAGTGGCTCGATGCAGCTTTCTGGCAGCCGCTGCAAAACTGCCAACTTCAACGACCGTCAGGAACACGCGCAGTTGGTCCAGTGTCGGTGTTCCGGGATCAGAAATCATGCGTGTTTCCTCGAACGTAATGGCCAATATTATCCCGGTATTGCTAACCGTTTCATCAGCCTGGATTGCCTGCCCGGCTTGCGCTTTCAACCCGACCTGCACCGCGTCGAAAGGGGCACTGGCGCAGTTGACTCGAACCCGGGCGCTGACCCCGAATGTGCGATTCCAGGCCTGTTGCAGAGGTTCGCTCAACGATTTGCACGATTGAACTTCCTGTTGATGGGGGGGATTTACTTGCCTATTTATTCGAATCTAATGATCTAAATTAGTCGGCTATTCAGATGAGATGGCGAGGCGCAAGATTTCTTCACAGCAGCGATTCATGGCGAGTCGCACAAACTTTGAAGGAAATACCTCATGACTACTTCTGCAAACATCGCTCATTCCACCGGCTCTGAACAGAGCCGCCGCGACGTAACCCAAGCCTCGGCTTCGTTGATCGGCCGCGTACTGCTCAGCGCAATCTTCATCCTCTCCGGTTTTTCGAAACTGGCCGCTCCCGCGATGATGGCCGGCTACATCAGCTCCGTGGGTCTTCCGCTTCCGGAACTGGCGCTGGCGTTGGCGATCATTGTCGAAGTCGGTGGTGGCCTGGCACTGATCGCCGGTTACCGCACTCGCACCGTTGCCGCTGTACTGGCGGTGTTCAGCGTATTTACCGCACTGGCTTTCCATAACGCACTGGGCGATCAAAACCAGTTCATCCACTTCTTCAAGAACATCGCGATGGCCGGTGGCCTGTTGCAGGTCGTGGCCTTCGGTGCCGGTCGCTTCAGCCTCGACGCTCGCCGTCGTTGAACCGGTAAGTCGCAGCCCGTTATCCCGACAGGATCAGGCAAGTTGTCAGAAGGATCTGACTAACTGGCTGCCCACCGTTATCCCTAATCTGGACTGGCAGCGAGACGCTATCGCTTACGCCATCGAACAGCCTGCCGATGTGGATGTCAGTGAGCTGATTGTCCGCCCGACTTCCAGCGCGTACTGAACCGAGGACTTGAACATGACGGTAAAAAAATCCGCTGATCAGGACAAGTACATCGGTATGTGGGTCACGGCAGACGGACTCATCCGCCATGAGCTCTTGCCGGGTGGCCGGTACGATGAAGCCCGGGGCCGGAAGGCGAGTGCCTACCAGGGGCGGTATTGGCTGGAAGGTGACCACATCGAGTACGTCGATGACACCGGGTTCACGGCTGATGGTGACTTCCGCGACGGGATTCTGTACCACGCGGGCATGATTCTTTATCGCGAGGTGTAGAGGCCTGGCAGCGCGATGCCAAGGCCTGCCACGGCGGCCTTGCGCCGGCACGTGCACCCGTCCGCTGGGCTCGTTGCTGCCCGTCATCAGCTGCCGCTTAAAAGCGGCAGATTCTTGATGCCTTGAAGGCTCCAGAAAATTCACCTGGAGCCAGCTTTCAAGACTTCATCCCTGCACTTAGTGACGATCCAGCCACACCGTCTGCGCGTTGCAGAATTCCCGCACGCCGAAGTGCGAAAGCTCGCGACCAAAACCGCTCTTCTTCACGCCGCCGAAGGTGACGCGTGGATCGGAGGCGCAGTAACCGTTGATGAACACGCCACCGGTTTCCAGTTCGCCGGCCATCTGTTGGGCACGTTCTACGTTGCCGGTGTAGATAGTCGCAGCGAGGCCGAATTCACTGTCATTTGCCAGTTCCAGCGCGTGGGCGGCATCGCGTGCGGTGATGATCGACGCGACCGGGCCAAACAGTTCCTGCTTGAACGAGGTCATCTGGTCGGTGACATCAGCGAAAACCGTTGGCTCGTAGAAGTTGCCGGGGCCTTCTGCTTTCTTGCCACCCAGCAACAATGTCGCGCCTTCTTCCAGGGTATCGCGCACTTGTTGATCCAGTTCATCACGCAGATCAAAGCGGGCCATCGGGCCGACGTACGTGGTGGCGGCAAGTGGGTCACCGACCACCAGTTTGCGCGTGGCTTCGACGAACTTGCGTGTGAACTCCTCGACGATACCTTGCTCGACAATCAGGCGTTTGGCCGCTGCGCAGACTTGCCCGGTGTTTTGATAACGGCCAATGACGGCGGCTTTTACGGCATCGTCGAGGTCGGCATCGTTGAGCACGATAAAAGGGTCGGAACCACCGAGCTCCAATACACATTTTTTCAACGCTGCACCAGCCTGCGCGCCGATGGCCATGCCGGCCCGCACGCTGCCGGTGAGGGTCACCGCTGCAATGCGTGAGTCTTTGATCGCCGTGGAAACGCCGTCCGGCGTGACGTTGATGACTTCGAAAACCCCTTCAGGGAATTCGGCTTGCTTGAAGGCATCCAGCAACAGGTAAGCGCTGCCCATCACGTTTGGTGCGTGTTTGAGCACGTAGGTGTTGCCGGCGAGCAGTACCGGAACGGCGCCGCGCAGAACCTGCCAGATCGGGAAGTTCCACGGCATCACCGCGAGAATCGGGCCGAGCGGGCGGTATTCAATGCGCGCTTTCCCGCCCTCAACCAGTGTCGGTTCAGCGTTGAGCATGGCCGGGCCGTGCTCGGCGTACCATTCGCAGAGCTGCGCACACTTTTCGATTTCGCCACGGGCCTGACTGATCGGCTTCCCTATCTCCAGTGTGATCATGGTTGCCATCGCTTCTGCGTTGTTGCGCAAGACGTTGGCCAGGGCGATCAGCCGTTGCGCGCGTTGCGCCACCGGTGTGCCGCGCCAGACACGAAACCCGGCCGCAGCGCGTGACAGTGCGGATTGCAGCGCCGCATCGGATTCAAAAGGGTAGTGGCCGATCTGCTCGCCGTTGGCGGGGTTGATCGAAATGGCATGGGTGAGGCTGGAAACATGGGTCATGGCACCGTCCTGCGGGGTGGGGATGGGTTCAGACTACGGTGGCATTTGTTTTCTGGAAACTGAATAATACTGATCGTACCGTTCACGTTTGGAGAATAACTTGGATCTGGTTCAGCTCGAAATTTTCAAAGCTGTCGCCGAGCACGGCAGCATCAGCGTGGCCGCTCAGCATATCCATCGGGTGCCGTCGAACCTGACGACGCGGATCAAGCAACTGGAGCAGGATCTGGGCGTGGATCTGTTTATCCGCGAGAAAAGCCGCCTGCGGCTGTCGCCGGCCGGTTGGAGTTTTCTCGACTATGCCCGACGCATCCTCGATCTGGTCCAGGAGGCCCGCGCGACGGTTGCCGGGGAAGAGCCGCAAGGATCGTTTCCCCTGGGGTCGCTGGAGAGCACGGCGGCGGTGCGCATTCCTGAGCTGTTGGCCGCCTATAACCAGAAGCACGCCAAAGTCGAGCTGGCCTTGTCCACGGGACCTTCCGGAACCATGATTGACGGCGTGCTCTCGGGTCGATTGGCCGCTGCGTTTGTCGACGGTCCGGTGTTGCACCCGGCACTGGAGGGCGTGCCGGCCTTCGAGGAAGAGATGGTGCTGATCGCGCCGCTCAACCATGCCCCGATCCACCGCGCGCAAGATGTGAACGGTGAAAACATCTACGCCTTTCGTTCCAATTGCTCTTATCGCCACCACTTTGAAAGTTGGTTCGCCAAGGACGCCGCAGTGCCCGGCAAGATTTTCGAAATGGAGTCCTATCACGGCATGCTGGCCTGTGTCAGCTCCGGTGCTGGCCTGGCGCTGATGCCGCGCAGCATGCTCGAAAGCATGCCGGGCTGCACCACCGTGAGTGTGTGGCCGTTGTCTGAGTCCTTTCGCTATTTGCGAACCTGGCTGGTGTGGCGCCGGGGCACGGTGTCGCAAAGCCTGACCATGTTCGTGCGTTTGCTCGAGGAGCGATGCGCAGCGGCGGACCCGCTGACTTGAGCGAATCGCGCCGCCATCGATCAGCAGATTCTGCCCGGCCGAAATAGCAGGGCTGCGCAAAAAACGTCAGTGCGAATGACGCGGCTCGCCGCCACTTCGAGCGATGACCCGCATATGAAGGGTGGCCGGCTCCAGGCAGCCGCCCGTCGATAACTGTCCAACCAATTGCCGGTACAGCTCTTGCCACGGCGTTTGGGACGCAGGGATGTTAGGCGTCCACTCGGCGCGACGGCGGGCCATTTCGGCTTCGTCGACCAGCAGGTTTACCGATCTTGCGTTGAGGTCCACACGCAGGCGGTCGTCGGTTTTCAGCAGCGCCAAACCTCCGCCGACAGCGGCTTCCGGGGACATGTTGAGGATCGAAGGGCTGGCCGAGGTGCCGCTCTGGCGACCGTCGCCCAGGCACGGCAGAGAGTCGATGCCTTGCTTGATCAGTGCTGCCGGTGGCGCCATGTTCACCACTTCGGCGCTACCGGGGTAGCCCACGGTGCCGGCACCACGAATCACCAGGATGCAACGTTCGTCGATTTCCAGCGCCGGGTCGTCGATTCGGGCGTGATAGTCCTCCGGTCCTTCGAACACAATTGCCCGTGCTTCAAAGCTGTTTTCTGCGCCTGGCTCGGATAGATAGGTCTTGCGGAACGCCTCACCGACCACCGACATTTTCATGATTGCGCTATCGAAGAAGTTACCGCTGAGAACGATGAAGCCCGCGCGATGTTTGAGAGGGGTCTCGAAGGGATAGATCACGTCAGCGTTGCTGGTCAGACTGCTGCTGACGATTTCGCCGATCGTCTTGCCGCTGACCGTGGCGCAGTCTTCGTGCAGGCGCCCGGCTTTTTGCAGTTCATGCATGACCGATGGCACGCCGCCCGCGCGATGGAAACCTTCGCCCAGGTATTTGCCGGCCGGCATGCAATTGACCAGCAGCGGCACGTCTTCACCAATCCGTTGCCAGTCATCCAGGCTCAACTCGACGCCCATGTGCCGGGCGATGGCGATCAGGTGCGGAGGGCAGTTGCTTGACGCGCCGAGCGCCGACGCGACGGCGATGGCGTTTTCGAAGGCTTCGCGGGTCATGATGTGTGACGGGCGTACATCCTGCATCACCAGTTCGCAAATGCGCTTGCCGGTGGCGTAGGCCATTTGACCGCGCTCGCGGTAGGGCGCCGGAATACTTGCGCAACCCGGCAACGACATGCCCAGCGCTTCGGCCAGTGCGTTCATCGACAGTGCGGTGCCCATGGTGTTGCAGTGACCCACCGAAGGCGATGCCGCGGTGGTCATTTCCATGAAGCCTTCGTAATCGATTTCACCGGCCGCCATCAGGTTGCGCGCATGCCAGAGCACGGTGCCGGAGCCGATCAGTTCGCCCTTGTGATGACCGTCGAGCATCGGCCCGCCGGACAGCACAATGGACGGCAGGTCAGTGGTGGCGGCGGCCATCAGGCAGGCCGGGGTGGTCTTGTCGCAACCGGTGGTGAGTACAACACCATCCAGCGGATAACCGTGGAGAATCTCCACCAGTCCCAGATAGGCCAGGTTCCGATCCAGTGCGGCAGTAGGCCGGCGTGACTGTTCGGCGATCGGGTGGACGGGGAATTCCATGGGGATGCCACCGGCATCACGAATGCCGGCCTTGACCCGCTGCGCGAGTTCCAGGTGATGACGGTTGCAAGGTGTCAGGTCGCTGCCGGTTTGGGCGATGCCAATGATCGGGCGACCCGATTGCAGCTCTTCTCGGGTCATGCCGTAGTTCATGTAGCGTTCGACATACAGGGCAGTCATGTCCGCGTGGGCAGGGTCGTTGAACCATTGCTCGCTGCGCAGGCGGCGTTTAGGGGTGTCACTCATGATTCATGTCTCTCTTGTAATTGGATGAATCGACAATCTGTTCTGGCTCAGCGTGGCAGCAGTCCTCGGGACGCCAGGTTACGCAGCAAGGCGCTCACGCCAAAGGTCCATGGCGTCGCCTCGCAGCTGTGGGTCACCTGATTGTGCAGGCCGCCGAGCAACGGGCTGCTGATGCTGACCCGGTCCCCCAGTTTGTGGGTGAAACCACTGCCGACATGATCGCGATCTTCGGTGGGCGCGAACAGGGTACCGAGAAACAGCAGGAAACCATCGGGGTATTGGTGATTGGCGTTGAGGGTCTGGCCGGCGAGGTCCTGCGGGTCACGGCTGATCTGGCTCATGGAACTCGATCCGTGCATCCGGTAACCGTCCTCACCTTGCACCTCAAGGTCGACCACGCAGGCGCGGACATCGTCCAGGCTGAAGTGCTCGTCGAACAGGCGAATGAACGGCCCGATCGAGCAGGATGCATTGTTGTCCTTGGCCTTGCTCAGCAGCAGCGCGCTGCGGCCTTCAAAGTCCCGCAGGTTGACGTCGTTGCCCAGGGTCGCACCGTGAATCTGCCCGCGACTGTTCACCGCCAGCACCACTTCCGGTTCCGGGTTGTTCCACTGCGAACCCGGATGAATGCCAATCCGGCTGCCGCTGCCAACAGAGGCCAGAACCGGTGCCTTGGTGAAGATTTCCGCGTCCGGGCCGATGCCCACTTCCAGGTATTGCGACCACATGCCTTGTTCGATCAACAAGGCTTTCAGACGCATGGCCTGCTCTGAGCCAGGAACGATCAAACGCAGGTTGTCACCGATCACGCCGTGCACGGTGGCCCGCACGGCTTCGGCTTTGGCGGCGTCGCCACCGGCCTGCTCCTCGATCACACGCTCGATCATGCTGGCGGCGAAGGTCACGCCGGCGGCCTTGATCACCTGCAAGTCCAGAGGGGCCAGCAGGTAAGGTCGGGACGGGTCGGCGTCAGGTCCGGTGTTGGCGAGCAGGTCCTCGATGCTGGCAATGAAGGTGCCCGGCGTCTCGCGCACTGCCGACAGAGGAGCGTCCGATTCCAGCAAGTCACTCAGGGTCGCGAAGCGCTCCGACAGATCGAACACGCCGTCGGCGCGCAGGACGATCGGCGAAGGTCCGGCGATCTGGCCCGGTACCCAGGCGCGACCGATCAAGGTACCGGCGACGCCATCGACGGGCAGGGTGTTTTCGGGAGTAAGCAATAGCGACATGGGGCATCTTCCTGGTTCGTAAAGACTTCACGCTAGGACGGACAGTCGATAAACTCCAATGAGATAAATTCAGTATTCGATAACTTGCGGTTATTACCTGTGCGAGGCGTGTTCATGTCAGATCTGTCCTTCTCCAGTTTCTGCGGTTGGCTCAAGTTCAGGCATTTGCTGCTGATCGACACGTTGGGGCGCACCCGTAACATGCACCTGGCGGCGCAACAGATGAACCTCAGCCAGCCGGCCATCAGCAAGATGCTCAAAGAGATCGAAAGCCTGCTCGGTTTCGCCTTGTTCGAGCGCCAACCACGGGCCATGCCGCCCACGGCGCTGGGCGAGCATGTGCTGCGCTATGCGCAAATTGCCTTGAACGATGCGCGCTCGTTCGTCGAGCAAATCAGCAGCCTGCGCGAAGGGGGGCACGGTCACCTCAAGGTCGGCGGAATATTTGCCGCTACGGCGGTGGCCCTGCCCGAGGCGATCTTGCAGATCAAACAGCGTTGGCCATTGCTGTCGATCGAGGTGGTGGAGCAAACCAGTAACCACCTGATGGAAATGCTTGAAGAGAAGAAGCTGGACCTGGCCATCGCCCGTTTCACCGATCAGAGCCAGCAACAGCGGTACGACTTTCAACCGCTGGCTCCCGAACCGTTCTGCATTGTGGTCAACGACCGGCACCCGCTGGCAGGTGTCGGCCCCATCTCGTTGGAGCAACTGGTGGACTTGCCATGGATTCTTTACCCGGTGGGTACGCCGATTCGCGGGCGCATGGAACTCGCGTTCGCCGAAGCCGGCGTGGGCATGCCCCGCAACACCGTCGACACCATTTCGATGCAGACCTTCCTCCAGGTGCTGCAGCGTGGGCCGATGATCGGGATGCTGCCCAATGCCATGGTCAACCCACTGCTCGAAAGCGGTCAGCTCAAGACGCTGGATACGCCTTTGCATTTGGTCCCGCAGGACTACGGCATCCTCACCCGCAAGGGCGAGCAACTGGTGGGAGCGGCTCTGGAGTTTGCCGAAATACTCAAGGACAACGCCCGTTTGAACAACGATTCGGCGAGTTAAATACGATGGGGTTTATCGGTCATTTCGATAACGGATCGTTATCGGTTAATCCAAAAATGCCATTGGGAAAGAATCGATTCGCGACAGTACAGTAGCGACCAGCTTTCAATCAGGGTCAGGAGACTGTCATGCCCGAACTGTCCGGACACAATTTCATCGCGGGAGGCCGCAGCGCCGCCGGATCGGTGGTGTTGCACAGCGTTGATGCGACGACCGGGCAACCTTTGCCCACGGCCTTCATTCAGGCCACGGTCGAGGAAGTGGACGCCGCGGCAACGGCCGCCGCCCAGGCCTATCCGGTTTATCGCAATCTGCCGGCCGCCCGTCGTGCCGAGTTCCTTGAGGCCATTGCCACAGAGCTGGATGCACTGGGCGATGATTTCGTTGCCCTGGTCTGCCAGGAAACCGCTTTGCCAGCGGCACGCATCCAGGGCGAACGCGCTCGCACCAGCGGCCAGATGCGCCTGTTCGCCCAGACCCTGCGTCGCGGTGACTTCTACGGTGCACGCATCGATCTGCCACTCCCGGCACGCCAACCCTTGCCGCGCGTCGATCTGCGTCAGTGTCGCCTGGGTGTCGGCCCGGTGGCGGTGTTCGGCGCCAGTAACTTTCCGTTGGCATTTTCTACCGCTGGAGGTGACACCGCGGCTGCGCTCGCTGCCGGTTGCCCGGTGGTGTTCAAAGCCCACAGCGGACACATGGCGACCGCCGAACGAGTGGCCGAAGCCATCGTTCGCGCCGCCGAGCATACCAGCATGCCCGAGGGCGTGTTCAACATGATCTTCGGGGCTGGTGTGGGTGAAACGCTGGTCAAGCATCCGCTGATTCAGGCCGTCGGTTTCACCGGTTCACTCAAGGGCGGCAGGGCGCTGTGCGACATGGCCGCCGCCCGCCCGCAACCGATCCCGGTATTTGCCGAGATGAGCAGCATCAACCCGGTACTGGTCCTGCCCGAGGCACTGCAAGTGCGCGGCGAGCGCATCGCTACCGAACTGGCGGCGTCGGTGGTCATGGGCGCGGGGCAGTTCTGCACCAATCCCGGTCTGGTCATCGGCATTCGCTCACCGGCCTTCAGCCACTTTGTGCAGACGCTCAGTGCCTTGATGGCTGATCAGCCCGCGCAAACCATGCTCAATGCGGGCGGCCTGCGCAGTTACGTTCACGGTTGCGAAACGTTGCTGGCGCATCCGCAGATCATTCATCTGGCAGGGCCGGCTCAGCAGGGTAACAAGGCGCAGGCGCAATTGTTCCAGGCCGATGCCAGCCTGCTGCTGACGGGCAACGAGTTGCTGCAGGAAGAAATCTTCGGTCCGGCCACCGTGGTGGTCGAGGTGGCCGATCGGGCCGAACTGTTGGCGGCCTTGCACGGTTTACGCGGCCAACTGACCGCGACCTTGCTGGGGGAGCCGGCAGAGCTGGAACAGTCCGCCGACCTGGTGGCGCTGCTTGAGCAAAAAGTCGGTCGCGTACTGGTCAATGGTTACCCCACCGGTGTGGAAGTCTGCGATGCCATGGTCCACGGCGGTCCTTGGCCGGCGACATCCGATGCCCGTGGCACCTCGGTTGGCACATTGGCCATCGATCGCTTCCTGCGTCCGGTGTGCTACCAGAACTTCCCGGACGCCTTGCTTCCTGACGCGCTGAAAAACCGCAATCCATTGGGACTGACGCGCCTGGTCAACGGAGAAAAAACCACCGAAGCACTCTAGTCATTGCGCTATGCCGAGTGAACGGTTCACTCGGCCTGACCCATTCGATAAAAACAATCAGGCATGTCCACATGCCCAGGGGTTACCTCATGCAAACGATATCCGAGCAATTGCCCGCGCAGGCGCAGGCCAGCGCACTCGAATTTGAAGACCGGACCTACCGCAAGGTGATCTGGCGAATTCTTCCTGTCCTGCTCCTGTGTTACATGGCGGCTTACCTGGACCGGGTCAATATCGGCTTTGCCAAGCTCGACATGCTCAACGAGCTGCAGTTCAGCAACACCGTCTATGCCTTGGGCGCCAGTATGTTCTTCTGGGGCTACTTCCTGTTTGAAGTGCCAAGCAACCTGTTGCTTCATCGCTACGGCGCGCGCTTCTGGATTGCCCGGATCATGTTGACCTGGGCCGTGATCTCCATGGCCGTGGCGTTCACCGTACCGCTGGCGGGTTTCTTCCACATCGAATCGAGCACGATGTTCTACGTGCTGCGCTTCTTGTTGGGCATCTGTGAAGCCGGCTTTTTCCCGGGTGTGATTCTGTACCTCAACTACTGGTTTCCGACCCATCGGCAAAGCCGGGTGATGTCCGGGTTCCTGATGGCATTGCCGGTCAGCCTGACCCTGGGCGGGATCCTTTCCGGTTGGTTGATGAGCAGCATGCAAGGCGTGCAGGGCATGTCCGGATGGCAATGGATGCTGATCATCGAAGGCATTCCCTCGATCATCATGGCGTTCGTCGTCATCGTCTGCCTGGCCAACAACATCGACTCCGCCAAATGGCTGTCCGCTGCGGAGAAAGCCTTGCTCAAGGCCAATCTGCAAACCGATAACCAGGGCAAGGCTTCGCGCCTGAGCGAGGTGTTTTTCAATCCGCGGGTGTGGTTGCTGGTGCTCATTCTGCTGACCTTCAACACCGGCTTCTACGGCCTGGCGTTCTGGATGCCTTCGATCATCAAGAGCACGGGCATCACCAACAGCTTGCACATTGGCCTCCTGACCGCCATTCCCTATTCGATTGCCACGGTTGCGATGCTGCTCAACGCACGGCACTCCAACCGGACCGGTGAGCGTCGTATGCACGCGGCGATTCCGGCCTTCATCGGTGGTTTGGGGTTGATTCTGAGCGCGTATTTCGCCGACAACCTGGTGTTGTCCGTGTTGTTCCTCAGCGTATCTGCCTCGGGGATCCTCAGCCTGATGCCGATTTACTGGACCCTGCCAGGGACCGTGCTTTCCGGCGTCGCCGCTGCGGCGGGTATCGGCATGATCAACGCCTTCGGCAACCTCTCCGGTTTCACCGGCTCGATGATCACCGCCGTCGCTGAAAACCTGACCGGCAATATCAACAACGGCACCTACGTTCTGGCGCTGTGCTTGTTCGTCAGCGGCGGGCTGATCCTCGCCATTCCCGCGTCGATGCTCGGCAGAACCCCTAAAACAGCACCCCTCACCGCGAAGCTGGAGGCTGCATGAACCTGCAGAACAAACGGGTGCTGATCACGGCGGCGGGGCAGGGTATCGGCATGGCCAGCGCCATTGCCTTTGCCCGGGCCGGTGCCGAAGTGTTTGCCACGGACCTCGATATCAGCAGGCTGGAAGGGCTTGAAGGCATAACGGCGATTACCCTGGACGTGACCTCGACCACCGCCATCAGCGAAATCAGTGAGCGCATCGGCGCACTGGACGTGCTGTTCAACTGCGCGGGCTACGTGCACAGTGGCAACATTCTCGAATGCGATGAAGCGGACTGGGCGCGGTCGATGGACATCAACGTCACCGCCATGTACCGCATGATCCGCGCGTTCCTGCCGGGCATGCTGGAACGCGGAGGTGGATCAGTCATCAACATGTCATCGGTGGTTTCCAGCATCAAGGGCGTGCCCAACCGTTTTGCCTATGCTGCCAGCAAAGCGGCGGTGGTAGGGCTGACCAAGGCGGTTGCCGCCGACTTCATCAGTCAGGGCATTCGCTGCAACGCCATTTGCCCCGGTACCGTGGAATCGCCGTCGCTGCGTCAGCGCATTGCCGCACAGGCTGCACAACAAGGCGTCGACGAAGCACGGGTCTACCAGCAATTCCTTGACCGCCAACCCATGGGTCGCATCGGCAGTGCCGACGAGATCGCCCAGTTGGCTTTGTACCTGGGCAGCGATGCGTCCGCCTATACCACAGGCGGTGTGCATGTCATCGATGGCGGCATGAGCATCTGAAACCCGCTTCGCACTTTCGGTTTGAGCAGGAGAACTAAATGAAACTGTTGCGTTATGGCGAAAAAGGTTCGGAAAAACCGGGCCTGCTGGATGCCGATAATCAGATCCGCGACCTCTCGGCGCATGTACCGGATATCGCCGGACTGGCCCTGAGCCCGGAAAGCCTGGCAACGCTTGCCGCCATCGATCCGTCCAGCCTGCCCATCGTTGCCGGTAAGCCACGGATAGGCGCCTGCGTCGGCCAGGTCGGCAAATTCGTCTGCATTGGTCTGAACTACGCCGACCATGCGGCCGAGTCGAACATGGAAGTGCCGAAAGAGCCGATCATCTTCAACAAATGGACCAGTGCCATCTGTGGTCCGAACGACAACATCGAGATCCCGCGCGGTTCAAAGAAGACCGATTGGGAAGTCGAACTCGGCGTGGTCATCGGCAAAGGCGGGCGCAACATCGATGAAGCCAACGCCATGGAGCATGTCGCCGGCTACTGCGTGATCAACGATGTCTCTGAGCGCGAATGGCAACTGGAGCGGGGCGGCACCTGGGACAAGGGCAAAGGCTTCGACACCTTCGGTCCGCTCGGCCCGTGGCTGGTAACCCGCGATGAAATCGCCGATCCGCATGCGCTGGACCTGTGGCTCGATGTCGACGGACACCGCTACCAGCAAGGGAATACGCGGACGCTGATCTTCAACGTGCCGCAACTGATTGCTTACCTGAGTCGTTGCATGAGCCTGCAACCTGGCGATGTGATTTCGACGGGTACGCCACCGGGCGTTGGGCTGGGCATCAAGCCACAGCCGGTTTTCCTGCGTCCGGGGCAGACCATTCGCCTGGGCATCGCGGGGTTGGGTGAACAGCAGCAAGTCACCGTGCAGGCGGATTGAGGCAAGCAAATGCCGGGCGATTGCTGAACTCGTTTCCTTTCTGATGAGCGGCGTGGGCTGGCAGCTTTCCCAAACACCAGAAATGACAAAGCCCCGAGCAATCGGGGCTTTGTCGTTTTTCTCGCCGGTTACATCGCAGATGTCTCTCAGGAAAACGCATCCTCGACAAATGCCTCCAGCGCCTTTTCTTCCAGAATTTCGATAGAGAAATGCCCGAAGCGCTTGGGTAGCCAGATGATGCGAGCCCCGGACGGGGATTGCAGGTTTGCGCGGGCCAATGGCTGTCCGTTTTCGTCTTCAGGCTGAACACCGGCGACCATCAATTCGTCATAGGCTTTCTCGATGTCCGGTGTCGAGTAGCAGTGGCGATAAATCATCCCTTCGCCCGAGGCGTCCAATAGCTCTTTCAGGTTTCCCGCCAACGGCTGTACCAGCATGAAGCGCTCTTGACCGATCAGCGCAATCGCGTAGCGCACGTGCAGACCACCGCGCTCCCAGACGAGCGTTCTGGAGATTCTGGCTTTCAGTATGTGTGCGTAGTACGTGCAGGCTTCATCGAGATTGTTGACGAGTACATCGACGTGGCTGAATTTCAATTCCATTGCATGCCTCCTTCCGAACCGGCCTCCATGATAATCACCGTATCCTCGGAATTCGAGGGGGTGTCATGAGGCGTTGTCGCAGTGGCGTCTATTGAGCAATGGCTGAGAAAATGGGGTGATCTGAATCTTGAACCCAATTGCGATCTTTTAATGCGTTACCCGTATTCGTCCATCCTGTAAGACTGGTTTCAGGTTATTCAACCTTAAAAGACTGTTCAATATGGTGGCAAAGCTGATCCTGAAGAGATCGATAGTGAGATTCCAGGCGTTCAATTTCGCCCATTTTCGAAAGCCAGACATCATCGCAGGCATTGGCAAACAGACTGGCCGTATTCTGCCAGTTCTCTCTGGCGATCTTTATTTCCTTCACCAAGTTCAAGATGGTTGTATCTGCTGAATGTGATGTCGTTCCATCCGGAAATCTCGGCATTCAATCGATCTTCACTGTTCGAATTGGACTTTAATGTACTGGGTTGGAATCGGTTGGCGATATACGACCAATGGCTAATGCAGGGAATCAAGTTCGGATCGATATCTATCTGGTCGCTTTCTTGCGCCTATATCAGTGAGTCGGAGTAATTATGTTTGGCTGGATTAGCAATGTCCGTGTCGGGGCGAAACTTGGGTTGGGCTTTGGTGCTGTATTAGTAGCTGCGTTGCTATTGGTTGCGGCCGGTTGGCATGCCCTTGATACCCTGATTGATCGCGGTATTAAAGTTAAGGAAATTACCCTGGTAAGTGATGATACGCGGGACCTGCGAATCCAGCGCTTGCGTTTAGGCTCAAACAGGCAAGCTGAGTCATTACAGTCTCTTCAGCAAATACTAGATCGAATGGCCGAGCACCTCGCGAATCTTAAGGGAAGTTTAGCTTCAGCCTATGATCTCGAGTTAGTTGAACGGCAGATTAAGTCGGCTGAGCACTATCAACGTATCCTCCGGGAACTAAGCATTCCGGATGCCAATGTGGGGCCTCTGTATGAGCAGATGGCTCAGTTGGGCGATGATTTGCTTAATACCGCTCAAAAATTAATCGACTCTCAGGACACTAAGCGCAATGCAGATGCGAACTCTGCTAAAGCATTGTTGAGTTTTGTAGCGGCCATAGCATTTTTAATGGGGGCGCTGATTGCTTGGGTTATTTACCAACAAATCGTCACGCCGTTGCGACAGACGCTCAAAGTCATGGAGGCACTTGCGAAGGGGGATTTGAGCCAGGATTTAGTCGTTGAACGGCGTGACGAACTAGGCCAGCTGCAGTCAGGCCTGAAGCAGCTGATACTCAGCCTTCGCGAATTGATTGGCGGTATTCACACGGGTGTTGTTCAGGTTGCCAGCGCTGCTGAACAGTTGTCGGCGGTCACTGAGCAGACAAGTGCAGGCGTCAATAATCAGAAATCGGAGACCGATCGCGTTGCAACAGCGATGCATGAAATGGCCGCAACCGTGCAGGATGTTGCTCGAAATGCCGAAGAAGCTGCGCAGGCAGCCGCGACTACCGATCAACATGCTCAAGCAGGAGAAAAAGTGGTTGCAGACGCTATTGTCCAGATTCAGCACCTTGCTCTGGAAGTCGGTCACTCCGCGGACGCGGTCGGAAAATTGAAGGAGCAAAGCGATAAGATCGGCGGTGTGTTGGACGTTATCAAGGCGGTAGCGCAGCAAACTAACCTGCTCGCGTTGAACGCTGCGATAGAGGCTGCCCGAGCGGGGGAAGCCGGGAGAGGTTTTGCTGTAGTGGCGGATGAAGTGCGCAACCTCGCTTTGCGCACTCAGCAATCCACTGAAGAAATTGAAAGCCTTGTAGTGGGCATTCAAACCAGTACGAATACAGTTTTCCTTAGCATGGAAAGCAGCCTTGAAATGAGTAAAAGTAGCGTCGAATTTACACGCAGTGCGGTCAGCTCGTTGGAGGATATTACTCGCTCGGTATCCACTATTCAGTTGATGAATCAACAGATTGCCGCAGCATCAGAACAGCAAAGTGCGGTGGCCGAAGAAATAAATCGAAGTGTAATCAATGTGCGTGATATATCCGATCAAACCGCTGAAGCGAGCGAAGAAACTGCGTCTTCGAGTGTCGAGCTGGCTCGTCTTGGGCACGAGTTAGAGGGGCTTGTTACACGCTTCAAGTTGTGAATCGATTAGGGTTTGTCTGGCGTTCGCAACCATTACGCTGTCGCAGTGCATGTAGGTAAGTATTGTGGCGAATTGCAACAGGGAGCGCTCCCGGATAGGGGCCGCTCCCTTGCGCCCCAACCGGTCTTGCTAATTCAAACTCAACTTAGCGAGGACAAATCACTAACGTCGCACGGGTCCCCGTTGGCGTTCGATTTTCCAGCTTGATTTCCCCTCCCGTACGATCTGCGATTGCCTTGACGATGGCCAGCCCCAGGCCTGCCCCTTGGCCATTGCCACGGCTGTAAAAACGCTCAAGGAGCCGATTGCGCTCCGACTCTTCGATTCCCGGGCCTTCGTCCTCGACGGATAACTCATAGCGATCTTCTTTTCTTTCCAGGCGCACGCTGATCAAACCGTGAGCCGGTGAAAAGTTTGCTGCATTCGTCACTAAATTGTTCAAGGCAATATGGATGTCGGCCGAATCGATCCTGACCGGGCCGATGTCATCATCCGCATCGAAAACCAGTTCAAGTCCTTTGCTCAAAAGCCAGGGAGTCAACTGCACCAGGCTTTCTCGAACGGTGGCTGTCAGGTCAATGGGGGGCGGGATTTTGGCTCCCGTTTTCGGTTCGAGACGCGCCATGGTCAGCAATTGGTTGACCAGCCGGCTGGTACGATCGACGCCGGCGATCAGGTGTTCAAGTGATTCGCGTCGGTCATTTTCGGTGCCGGCCTCCAGCAGGTTTTGTGCGTGCACCCGCAAGACGGCCAAGGGCGTGCGCATTTCGTGGGCGGCGTCGGCAATGAAGCGCCGCTCACGTCCGAGTACGTCCTGAATTTGCGCAAGCATACGGTTGAGTGCCGCCTGCATCGGTTCCAGTTCGCTGGGCAGCGGTGTCATTTGCAGCGGCTCCAGCGAGCCGCTATGGCGTGCGCGCAGGGTCGCGGCCATATCGGCTAACGGCTTGAGCCCCCAGCCGATTGCCAGCCAAACCATCGCCGCGAGGATCAGGCTGCCCAGCATGTTCGGCCACAGGGTGTGGCGGACGATGCGATCGACCAGATCCGCCCGCACATCGTCGCGTTCACCGACCCAGATACGCAGGCCATTTTGTTTGTCTTCAAGGACAAAGGCACGCCAGTGACGATTGTTCAAATCCACCACGTCACTGAAACCGGGTGTGTTCGGTGGAGTGCCGAACGAGGGCGCACTGGCGGTGTGCACCAGCACTTCACCTTTGGGATTCCACACCTGAAAGGCGATTTTCCTTTCGTACGGATGACCATCGCCGCGAGGCACTGCCTCGCCCAGCGCCGCATTGAACGCCTGGTACAGATCCGCATGTTCCTGACTCGCCAAAGGCATGCGCATCACGCCTTGCAGCAGGCGGGCATTCTGCGCCAGCTGCGCATCGTAGACCTCGGCGATTTCGTGGTTGCTGTCGTGCACGTTAAACAGGCTGATCACCGCCAGCCCGGCGAGCATCAAGCCGATGATCAGCGTCAGCGTACGGCGACGGATCGACGTCATTGACGTTCCTCTACCAGGTAGCCCACACCACGAACGGTGCGGATCAAGTCGGTGGAGAATTTCTTGCGCAGGTGATGGATGTGCACTTCCAGGGTGTTGCTTTCCGCTTCTTCATTCCAGCCGTACAGCAATTGCATCAAATGATCGCGGGTCATGACGCGACCCGGTGGCGAGAGCAATTCGTGCAACAACTGGTATTCCTTGGGTGTCAGCCCCACGGGCTGGCCAAGATAGCTGACCTGCTGCGTGCCGGGGTTGAGGCTGATGCCGGCGTGCTCGATCAGCATTTGAGCGCGTCCGGCGCTGCGCCGCAGCAGGGCGCGCAACCGGGCTTTGAGTTCGGCCAGGTCGAACGGTTTGATCAAATAGTCATCGGCGCCGGCATCCAGCCCGGCGATGCGGTCTTCGGTGGCATCGCGGGCGGTGAGTATCAGCACCGGCAAGTTGGAGCCGCTGTCGCGCAGGCGTCGCAGCACTTCGAGACCGTCCATGCGCGGCAGGCCGAGATCAAGCACGGCCAGGTCGAAGGTTTCACTGAGCAGGGCATGCAGGGCGCTGCTGCCGTCCTTGATCCAGTCGACGGTGTAGCCTTCGCGCCCGAGGGCCTGGTGAATGCCTTCGCCGAGGGCGACGTCATCCTCGATCAGTAATAAACGCACGCGAACTCCTGTCAGTCGAGTTTTCTGTTTACGTCCACCAGCAACGTCTCGATCTCTTTGCGGCGCCCGGCGTCGGCCGTTTCGCGGTTGGGGCGAGGGGCGGCCAGCAGCGCCTTTTGCAACGCTGCCTTGGCCTCAGAGTAGCGCTTTTGACGGTAAAGGTGATCGCCCCAAAAGTACAGGCTGTCGATGCCATTGGGGTTCATCTGCAAGGCAAGCTTGAGCAGTTGTTCGGCCTTGTCTGAATCACCAAAACCGATGGGCCAGCCGGGTACGCGGTCATACAGTGCGCCGAGGCTGGTGTAAGCCGAGCCTTGCAGGGCTTTGGGGTCCAGAGTCAGGGATTTTTCCAGGTCAGCCTTGGCGTCTTTGGCTTTGCCCAATGCTCCGAGTCCGCCTTGGGCGCCGGCCCAACTGCTGGTGACAATGCCTTTCCAGATCCACGCTTCGGCCACGGCCGGGCGTTCCTGGCTGAAGGCGGAGGCTTGCGCGGCCAGTTGTTCGAAGGCTTGCTCGCGTTGTTTTTCCGGCATTTCGTATTGAATGTGCGCCCAACTCTGCTGGAGGGCAGAGAGGCGTTGCTGGTCGGCGCTGTCGAGGGCCCAGGTGATCTGGCTGAAGGCGCCTATCAAAAGGCAGGCAAAGATTTTTTTCATGGTTTTTGCTCGTTCTCGGGTTTGTGGCTCAGACGGCGGATCAGTGGCAATTGCTTGCGCAGGCCTCGATCCACCAGGTTGGGCAACAGGCTGTTGAGACGCACGAAAAAACGTTCCGGCCAGCCCAGGTAAAGGTCGCGGTGGTCGCCGGCGATTGCGTGGAGGACGGCCGAGGCCACGGTTTTCGGGTCGTCGACATTGGTCTTGAGGGCATCGTTCAGGGCTTGGGCCGCCGCGCTGTTCATCGATGTGCGGGTGGCGCGGGGTGCCACGTACAGAACACTGACCCGGGTATCCGCCAATTCCCGGCGCAGGGCTTCGGAAAAACCGCGCAGGGCAAACTTGGTGGCGCAGTAACTGGCATAACCGGGGTAGCCGATCGAACCGTAGGTCGAGCCGACATTCACCACCATGGCACTGTCGGCTTGCTTGAGCTGCGGCAACAGCAGCTTGGTCATGCAAATCGGTGCACTGACGTTGACCGCCAACATGGCGTTGATGTCGCTGTCATCGAGCTGTTCCAGCATGGCGAAATGATTGACGCCGGCGGCATTGATCAACAGGTTGATGCCGCCGATGGCCTCAACGGCGGCCAGTACCTTGTGCCGGTCAAAGGGCAACGTCAGGTCGGCGGCCACCCAGTGCATGTTCTGCGGATAGCGCGCGAGCAGCGGCAGCAGTGACTCCTGGTGACGAGCCACGGCCAGGACCCGGGCACCGGCGGCGCACAGTGCGCTGGCGATCTCCATGCCGATACCGCCACTCGCGCCGGTCAGGACCACACGGGCCTCATGCAGCTGCATGTTGGACTTCCAGGCGGCCCGGCAAACCGCGGAACATGTCGGCGTAAAGCCGGTACACCACTTTCGAGGCATGGATCACGGCGGCCTGGTCAGCGCTGTCGTCGAGTTGATTCATGAGCCGGCGATAGGTCTGCATATGCTCGATGTCCAGCGAACCGTGGGAGCTCAAATAACTGAAGGCGCTTTCCGGCAAGGCCAAGTGCTCACGGATGCTGCCTGCCGCGTGAGTCGCCAGGGCGATGCTGGTGCCTTCCAGCACGTTGACCATGCCGAACAGCCCCACCGGGTTGCCCCGGGCAATCAGGTCATAGAGAAAACCGACCATCAGTTCAATCGGCAGCGAGGGCTGGCCGTTGCGCACCGCTTCGCGATCACCGCCACAGGCGGCTATGTCGTCGAGCACCCACTGTTCGTGGCCGTATTCATCCTCGATGTATTCACACACCGCCTTGCGCAGCCATTCCAGGCGTGTGGGCAGGCGCGCGCCGCACGCCATCATCAGCGGCACGGTATGGCGCACGTGGTAGTACGCCTGAGCGAGAAACGCCCGATAGCTTTCAAGACTGACCTGGCCTTGCAGCGCATCGAGGATGATCGGCAGGTTGAACAGTTCGTGGCGCTCTTGTTGAGTGGCTTCTTGCAGAGTGTCGAAAAACGTCATGATGCGGGCTCCTCGGAATGGGGGAATTCGGTCAGTTGTGCGCGGTATAACGCGACGATGGCGTCCCGGCGCGGGCGGCCATTGGCGGTCAGCAGGCCATTGGCGGCAGTGAAGGGTTCATTCAGGCGCGTCCAGTGATGCACCTGGGCATAATCGGGTAACGCGTCGTTGGCTTCGGCAACGGCAGCAGCCAGTTGTTCGTCCGTGCAGTCCGGGCGGTTGGGCCACAGCAGTGCGTGATTTCGCGGCAGGGCCTCGCCATACACAAAAGCCTGGGCGATGTGTTGGCGTTGGGTGAGTTCCGCTTCGACCCATTCCGGGTTGACGTTGCGCCCGTAGCTGGTGATGAATTGATGCTTTTTGCGACCGTTGAGGAAGAGGAAACCCTGCGCGTCGAACTCCCCCAGATCGCCGCTGTGCCACCACTCGTCGGTGTAGGCCGGCTCACCCAGGTAACCGAGCAAGAGCGAGCCCTTGATCAGTACCTCACCGTCTTCGGCCAGTTTCACTTCGACGTGGGGCAGGGGCCGGCCGACGCTACCTGCACGGTACGCTGCAGGGCGATTGAGGCAGACGACCGAAGCGCATTCGGACAGGCCGTAACCTTCATAGACCGGTAGGCCGACGTGCCGGGCGCGTTGCAATAAGTCCTTAGAGACCCGTGCGCCACCGACGGCGGCAAAGCGCAGTGTTTGCGGATTGAACGCGTTCTGTTCGGTTGCGCTGACCAGCATCAGCAGCAGTTGCGGCACCAGAATCAGGCTCTCGGGCGAACGACTGGCCAGGCAACCGAGCAGGCGTGGTACATCGACGCCGCTGGCGCCCCGGATGCCCAGGGTTTTCTGGCTCGGCAGGCTCAGGGTGGCACCGGCGTAAAGCGCGGCGTAGCAGCCCAGGTTTTCCAGCAGGATCGCCAGCGGCAACAGCGCCAGGTGATGCTGTGGTTCAGTGGGTTTGCTGGCCTGATCCAGTTCCCGCGCTACCCGCAACAAGCTGTCGGCGCTCAGGCACACGCCTTTGGGAGTCCCGGTGGTGCCGGAGGTGAAGGTCAGTTTGGCCGTGCCGGGGTGCATCGGGCTTGGGCCGGCAAACGGGCGTCGCCAGAACTCGGCGCTTTTCTCATACCCGGCAACGAGCAGTTCGGCTTCGAATTCCGGTTCGGCAATCACTCGCTCTGCCTGGCTCTGTTCCAGGCAGTGGGCACGTTGTGCGGGGCTGAAGAAGGGGGGCAAGGTCACGCAAGCAAGGCCTTCGAACAGCGCGGCCAAGTCCCAGAGTATGGCCTCGACGCCGTTGTCCAGAGCCAGGGCGATGACGCTTGCCTGTTCATCGCGCAGACGTTGCTGGCGGTACTTCACTTCAGCGTACAGCGTGGCGTAATCGATTTTCAGGGTGTCGCCCCACAGGGCAATGACGTTGCTCTTGCGCTCGGCATGGCTGCGCAAGGCCTGCTCGAATCGTTGGCATTCAGGCGACATGGCAGGCTCCGTCAAGGGACGATGGCAAGCCCAGCCGGCTGAACAGACCGATGTTGCGCAAATGAATGAAGCCGGCGCGGATGTTGCCGACGTGAACCCAGGGTTTGCTTTCGTAGTAGCTGCCCCAACTGTGCCGGTCGTCGCCCAGCCGCTGCGGGTCGGCGGCGCAGAGGGTCACCGGTTTCAGGCCCAGTCGGTGAAAGCTGTTGACCAGGCCCATGTTGCCGGTGAAGGCCACCCATTCCAGCCCGCCCATGGCCAGCAGGTAGGTGATGGCAATGATGCTCATCCGGGCATTGCCGGTGTCGGTGGCGGCCAGATTGCCGACCTCGACAATGCCGGCAGGGTCCACCGGACGCTCCACCACGGCGCTGATCAATGTCTGGATCGGTTTGTCCAGATAACGCTCCAGAAACAACGGCTCGTCACGGCCCAGGCGTACCCCGGCGACCGCGCACAGTTCGCCGTCGCTGCTGCTTATGCCGAACAACTGCGGCATGAAATGACGAATGTCTGCACCGTGAACCTTGCGAAAGCGTTGCTGGATAAAGTTCTCGAATACCGGTCTCTGTTCATCGCCCGGTAAGGCGCGGGACAGGACAATCTGTGGCGTTTCTGCCTGGCCGAAGTGCAGCGGCAATGCAATGTTCCAGTCGAAATCGGGCATGGGCGGAACGCCTCCCTCTGTAAGTTTGAGGGGAGTATCCAAGGCATTTCTTAATGAAGTCTGAAGGTGGAAAAAGGTTCGTTGAGCGCTGTTCTTCAGACTGTCTTAAGTTTTGACCGACAGGCTGCGTGCCGCCGGTTCAAAGCAACCGCTCAGAGGCTGTCGCACGGCAGTCGTCCCAAAATTTGATGAGGCGTGTTTATGACCCGCGAGATAGTCACAGATCGTTATGCAAAGCTGTCGATCACCCTGCACTGGCTGATGTTGGCGCTGTTCGTCGGCGTGTATGCGTGCATTGAGATCAAAGGACTGCTGCCGCGCGGCAGCGACGCACGAGCTCTGTTCCTGGGGTTGCATGGGCTGTTTGGGATAAGCATTTTTGCTCTGGTCTGGGTTCGCCTGCTCGGGCGTCTGACGCCGCGTCCGCCGATCACTCCCACGCCGCCGGCCTGGCAGACCGGCCTGTCACACCTGATGCACCTGGCGCTGTATGGCTTGATGATTGTGACGCCACTGATGGCCTGGTTGATGCTGGCTGCGGGGGGCAAGCCCTTGCCGTATTTCGACTTCTATCTGTCGGCACCGGTGTCGGTGGATCCGGATCTGGCCAAGCGATTCAAGTACTGGCACGAATGGCTTGGCAGCAGCGGCTATTGGCTGATCGGCCTGCATGCGCTCGCTGGCCTGTTCCATCACTATTGGGTCGGTGATAACACCCTTGCCCGGATGTTGTCTGGACGAAGCAGGTCATGAATTCAGTGGGCTCTTGACCCTGACGGCGTCCTGGAGAGACACGAGTCAGTCAGCCCAGTACTTCTGGCGAAACCACCCAGACGCTGCAGGGAATCTTGTACAGCAGATGTTCCACGGTGCTGCCGACTAATCGCTCCATGGCGCGGTGACCTATGCGCCCCATGACAATCACATCGGTGTCATAAGCCTCGGCATAGCTGGAAAGCACTTTGGCCGGATTGCCCATGATCATGTGCTGGTGCTCCGGCGCAATACCGTTGCGCTCCGAAAGCTCGCGGAACGCGTCCGCTTGCGCGTCGAACAGGGTCTTGGCTTTGCTCGAAGAAAAAAATGCCGAACCATTGCTGAAACCGAATTCATCTGCACTGATGGATGAAAGGTCATGGGCGTAGATCACTTCGAGTTCGGCGTTGCAGGTAGTGGCCAGTTTTGACGCCTCGCGCAAAATCCTGTCGTTGAAACCTTTGTATTGGTCATCACAGTGGAAAGGGTCGACGGCGGCGACGATTTTTCGTGGCAAAGCATGGTGCATATGGCTGACAAAATGCAGCGGTACAGGGCATTCACGTAGCAGATGGATATCCAGCGGGGTAAACATCAGGCGTGATAGCAGGGATTCGTGTTCTAGCGCCTTGATCAATACGGCCATCGGCTGTTCTTTGAGATGAACGAGGATTTCCTGCAACGGCCGCTCCACCCAGACCACTTCAGTAGTGACGTGAACCCCGATTTTGCGCAACGGTCTAGCCTGGTCTTCAAGCCATTGACGATGGCGCTCGACATAGCCCAGCCGCATCTGTTCCAGCGCTTGTTCGTTGACCATTCCAGCCGTCGCCAGGCCTTCGAGGTAATCGAACGCCACGATGTGCAGTGCCGCGTCTGCAGCCTTGGCCAGTGCGGCGGCCCGGTCGAAGGCGGGGCTATTTTCCATCAACGGCGAGACGATCAGCATGAAACGTGATTGATCAGACATGACAACTCTCCGGTAGGTAATCGCGCTGTTTCTTGCCCCAATGGCTGAGGCATTGGGCAGTGAAGCCTTGCACTTATCCTGCTGTGGAACGGTGCATCGGGTTTGATCTTTGTCAAATGAAGGAGAGACCGACGATGTGGTCCGACGTGCGGTTGTCCGGGGCTTGTCCAGTCACGAAATTGTTGACCATTATCAATCTTTCGTCCGTCAACCCAGCGCAGTCTTTGGACTCGAACTGAACGTTGGCT
This sequence comes from Pseudomonas sp. BF-RE-25, assembly GCF_019956105.1. Classification (NCBI taxonomy): domain Bacteria; kingdom Pseudomonadati; phylum Pseudomonadota; class Gammaproteobacteria; order Pseudomonadales; family Pseudomonadaceae; genus Pseudomonas; species Pseudomonas sp. BF-RE-25. The sequence continues at coordinate 38,057 of NZ_JAHBDB010000002.1, read as the reverse complement.
CGGCATAAGAGGGATCACCATGGGAACCATGAAAGCGGCTGTTTTCGTTGAGCAGAACCGGATCGTGCTGGAAGACAAACCCATCCCTGAAGTCGGGCCGCAGGATGCATTGATCCGTATCACCACCACGACCATTTGTGGCACCGACGTGCATATCCTGCGTGGTGAGTATCCAGTGGCCAAGGGCCTGACCGTGGGCCACGAGCCGGTGGGCATCATTGAACGCTTGGGTTCCCAGGTGCGTGGCTTTGTTGAAGGCCAGCGGGTGATTGCCGGTGCCATTACGCCCAGCGGACAGAGTTATGCCTGTCTCTGTGGTTGCGGTTCACAGGACGGCCCGGACACCCGCCATGGTTTTCGCGCCATCGGGGGTTGGAAGTTCGGCAACATTATTGACGGCTGCCAGGCCGAGTACGTGCTGGTACCGGACGCCATTGCCAATTTGTGCCCGATTCCCGACGGGCTTAGTGACGAGCAGGTGTTGATGTGCCCGGACATTATGTCCACCGGATTTTCCGGGGCAGAGCGGGGTGAAGTGACCATCGGCGATACAGTTGCCGTGTTTGCCCTTGGGCCAATAGGCCTCTGCGCGGTGGCTGGTGCACGCCTCAAAGGCGCGACGACGATCATTGGCGTCGATGCCGTGGCCGAGCGGATGAGCGTCGCGCGACGGTTGGGCGCGACCCATGTCGTCAATTTCAAGGACGGTAACGTGGTCGAGCAGATCATGGCCTTGACCGATGGTCGGGGTGTCGATGTGTCTATCGAGGCACTGGGGACCCAGGGGACGTTCGAGTCCGCACTGCGGGTGCTACGTCCGGGCGGTCGACTGTCCAGCCTCGGCGTTTACTCCAGCGATCTGCGCATCCCCCTCGATGCCTTTGCTGCAGGGTTGGGGGACTACAGCATCGTCACCACCCTGTGCCCCGGCGGCAAGGAGCGCATGCGCCGCTTGATGGCGGTGGTGCAAAGCGGTGGTGTGGACCTGTCACCGCTCGTGACACACCGTTTCAAGCTCGATGATATCGAGGCGGCTTATGAGTTGTTTGCCCACCAACAGGACGGTGTGATGAAGATCGCGATTACGCCGTGAGGCTGTCCGGCTTTATTCTCGAAGTAGAACGGAGGTATCTATGATCATTGATATCACGGAGAAACCGGCAAGCCATTGCTGGGTCGTGTGCATGGATGCCCTGGAAGTGAACTTCAATAGCCTGAGCGAAGCGCAGGCTTTCGTTGGCCAACTCAAGGCCCGTATCGAAGCGCCGCACGCCTGGCCGATTCCCCCTGGCCCGGCAGCTTTTACCAGACGGATGCCCGACCCTCGAACGGACTGTCCCAAGGGCGAACAGGTTCGCGCCGACCTCGTGGAGTAACGCTTTGGGCCAGCACCGGGCGGGCTTCGTGCGAATGACAACCCAATGAACGAAACCATTGGGCTGACAGGTGCAGCTGCGGCGCTGGGAATTGGCATGCTCATCGGTCTTGAACGCGAACGGCACAAGGGGCAGGGGGAAACCCGCGCTTGTGCCGGTTTACGGACGTACGCGATTACGGCGTTGTTGGGTTATGTGACGATGCAGGTCGGTGGCAGCCTGCTGGTGGGCATCATGGCGATCGCCTTGGGGTTACTCGTCACCGTGGCGTATTGGCGAAGCCTGAGCGACGACCCCGGCGTGACCAGCGAGGTGGCGTTATTTACGGTGTTGGTACTGGGCGCGTTGTGTGGCACGAACCCCGAGCTGGCGATTGCCATCGGCGTGGTGATCGCGGGCTGCTGGCCTATCGAAAGAAGCTGCATTACTTTGCCCGTAGCCAATTGACCGAAGCGGAATTGGGTGACGGCCTGATCCTGCTGACTGCTGCGCTGGTCGTGCTGCCCTTGGCGCCGGACCGCTTTATCGGCCCCTACGCGGCCATCAATTTTCGTACCATTTGCACCCTGACCGTATTGCTTATGGCCGTGGGGGCGATTGGACACATTGCTGTTCGTACCTTGGGCACCCGTTACGGTTACGCCATTAGCGCCATTGCCTCCGGGTTTGCCTCCAGCACCGTAACGATTGCCGCCATGGGCCACCTCGTCGCCCGACAGCCCGACAACATAAAGCTCCTGAGCGCGGCCGCGATCCTGTCCAATATGGCCACTGTCACTCAGGTCGGCCTGATCCTGGGGGCGGTCGATCCCGGTTTGCTCCACCACATGTGGGGGCCGCTGGTATCCGGAGCCGCCGTCACAGCATTGTATGGCGTGTGCCTGATGTTTCCCAAGACCGCTTCCGGGGCTAACGAGTCAATCAAGGTCGGTGGTGCGTTCAAGCTCAAACTGGCCCTGATCGTCACGTTGACCATGACCGGCATCACTTTTGTTTCGTCCATGATGCTCAGCCATTTCGGCCAGTTGGGGGTAATGCTGACGGCCACGTTCAGCGGTTTTGCCGATGCGCATGCCTCGACGGCGTCGATTGCTACGTTGGCCAAGTCCGGCCAATTGCCGTTCGATGCCGTTGTCGGCCCTGTGCTGATTGCGATCAGCAGCAACTCCGTCAGCAAATGCGTGGTGGCGTGGGTCAGCGGCGGGCGACGGTTTGCCGCTTATGTGATTCCCGGCCAAGTGTTGCTGACACTGGCAATGTGGGCGGGCATGGGGGTGTCCTGACGGACATCGCGCGAGTAACTGATAAAAATCAAGTGGTCGGAACGGGGAGCAATCAATCTGTGGTTCTACTCCTGGATTGAAATGGCCGCGTGCCGAGGTGTCCCATGTCGCAGACTCAACGTTTACTCTTGATCGCTCCTTCAGCCATGACTCGGACACCGGCATTCGACCGGGCCGCTGCGTTGGCGCTGGCGATGCAATTGCCGTTGCACATCGTGGCGTTCGACTATTCACAAGCTCTGGCGGTGGCGGGGCTTTTCGCCCCGGAACAATTCAGTCTGGCCCGGGACGGCTATCTGCAAACCCATCGGCAATGGCTCGCCGATCAGGCCGGATTGATGAGCAAGCACGGCGTCGAGGTCTCCAGCGAGGTGGTGTGGGTACAGCATCCTTACGAAGAGATCCTGAACTTCATCAATGAGATGCCGCTGACGCTGATCATCAAGGACGCCCAGGAAGAGTCGGTGCTGAAACGTGTGTTTTTCACGCCGCTGGATTGGCAGCTGCTGCGTGATTGTCCGGTACCGGTGCATCTGGTGACCACGCCTCTAAATCCCCGGCCGCGCAACGTACTGGCCATTATTGATGTGTTGCGCGATGAGGATCAGGACCATGTGTTCAATGACCAGATTATCGACGCAGCAACGAAACTGGCTGCGGTCTGTGATGCCAGTCTTGAACTGCTGCATGTGTATGACTGGACGGTTGTATACGCTCAGGACATGGGCTTTGCCGCCTTACCGCTGGCCACCGGTCTATATGAAATGTTGGGAACGGCTCAGCATGACGCGTTTGCGGCCATCGCTGAACGCCATGGCGTGCCTCCGGAGCGTCGTCACTTTTACGAGGGGTCACCTGTGCCGCGTATTTGTGAGTTCGTCTCGGACCACAATACCGATGTCATCGTCATGGGCACTGTGCAGCACAAAGGCTTGAGAAAACTTCTAGGAACCACGGCCGAGCAACTCTTGCATCGGGCGCCGTGCAGTGTGCTGGCGATCAAGCCGGGACGAATGCTGTAATCCTGAGGACTGGATCGCCCCGCGATGGACCGTTGGCCGGAACATCGCGGGGTGATTTTTTACAGGTAAAGACGATGGATGACCTGACGGGTGTCGTTGGGGTCATTGTTCGTCGCGAAACCCAATGCCTTGGCCAGGTCGCGCATGGGCGCATTGTTGGCGGCGTCCACCGAATACATATGGCGAAAACCGTTCTTGCGGGCGGCCTTGATTAAATGCTCCATCAGCAACGTACCCAGCCCCAGGTGCGTCCATTCATCGGCGACCGTGACGGCGCATTCACATTCATGTTCGCCGGTGGCCGCGTAACGACTGATGCCGATCTCGATCAGTTGACCATTGTCGTGGACCAGGGCGATGTAGGCCACGCGTTGTTTGTTGTCTGTGTCCATCAACTGATCGAGCATCGCAGCGCCGGGCTCGTTGATCTGCGCGAGAAAGCGCATGTGCCGGGACTCCGGAGACAGCCGCTTGATGAAGGCATATTCACGGTCGCGATCCTTTTTCGCCAGCGGCCGGATCAGCACGTGGCGGCCGTCCCTGAGCGCTTCGATCCAGTATTGGCCGTCGACCGCGGCATACGCGGCCGCGGCTCGATCATTGTGGTCTTTGACGGTGAGCATGGGGTATTCCTCCAGTACGGTTTGAAGGGGGACGAGTCAGAAAAAGCAACCGCGTTTGATGCCTTTCTACGCCGCTGTCTACGCTGGAGTTTGATCTGGATCAGAGACTGGTGCCGGAGGCGTCAATTCACCTGTGTTTGATGTAAATCAACTCGCACGAGGTACCAGAGCGCAGTGTTGAAGCATGCCGGCACGTGAAGACCGGGGTCGAACGGAGGTGTGTGATGAGTCAATATCAACGGTTGCTACTGATCGTCGATAAAAGCCTTCAGCAGTCGCCCGCCATGCAGCGCGCCGTCGCTCTGGCTGGGGCCACAGGGGCAGTTCTGGATGTGCGGGCCTTTGTTGAGCCAACACCGGTGGTGCATTTGTGGGAGGAAAAAATCGACGACGCAGAGCAGCAGCGCTATTTGCGTCGCTATCGCCGCTGGGAGGCCGAAGAATTCGATCGGCTCAGCGACCTGGATTTGGAGGTCACGGTCAAAGCCGTCTTCACCACCCATCCGTTACTGGACATTTTGAGGACGGTCGAAGATCTGAAGCCTGATCTGCTGATCAAGGATGTAACCCTTGAACCCGCGCTCAAGCGAGTGTTCATTACTCCGCTCGATTGTCACTTGTTGCGTGAATGCCCAATCCCCATGCACTTGGTCAACCACGTCCGTTACAGCTTGCCACACCGGATCGTGGCAGCAGTGGACCCGTTCGATTCGTCGACACAAATCAGTGGTTTGAACGACACCATCATTCAGACGGCCAATACCCTGGCTCTTCAATGCGATGCGCCGTTACACCTGCTGTACGCCTATGACTTGTCGCCCGTCTTCAACAGCGATGCGCCACTGGCCGGGGGCGGTTGGGGCGTGGACTATATTGAGGAGCTGCGTCAATCCTTGCATGAAGCGTTTATTACTCTGGCGGAGCGCCACGGCGTGCCGCCAGAACGACGCCATTTCGTTATGGGGCTGCCGGTGCCTGTGATCAGTGGATTCGTCGAGGAGTACTTGGCCGACGTGGTGGTAATGGGTGCTGTGCATCGGGAGGGAATCGACCGGCTTATCGGCAGCAATACTGAGCGGGCGCTGTACTCGGTGCCGGGGAGTCTTCTGGCCGTCAGGCAGCGCGTCAGGGAGTGAGCACGATTGCGCCGTTGAACTGCCCGTTCCGTAACCGTTTCAGCGCCTGATTGGCATCGAGCAGGTGTCGCGGAGGCTGATCCGAAGCCCCGGCCAATTCGGCACCCGGTGATCAGGCATAAGCCTGACCCTCGCTGTCGTCTGGACGGGTGCCGGATGGTGGGCGTCCTTGACCATTTGCAGGGCCCGAAAGCTGTAACGGCTGGCCGGGGCGATTCAGGACCATGGCACGCCTGAAGACGCTCCAGACGTCAGGTTTCACCTCAAGTGGCGATGGCAGCCCACGATCAGTTGCTTGAGCCCGTCCAGATCCATGATGTTAACGTCGCGGCCGGTTATTTCCACCAACCCCTGGTCACGCAAGTGTGCGATGCCCCGACAGATGGTTTCGAGGCGAAGGCCTAGGTAAGAGCCGATTTCCTCCCGACGCATTTTCAGCACAAAGTTGCTGGACGAATATCCGCGCGTATTCAAGCGTTGCGACATATTCATCAGAAAAGCGGCCAAGCGTTCATCCGAGTTCATGTTGCCCAGCATCATCAGCATGTCGTGATCGCGAACGATTTCCCGGCTGAGGATTTTGTTCAGGTTGTGCTGCAGTGAAGGCAGTTCTCGGGCCAGTTTTTCCAGGTGGGAAAAATGAATGGGGCAGACCTCGCTGTCCTCCAGAGCAACCGCATTGCATGCATGCAATGCGGTGCTGATGGCGTCCAGGCCGAGCATTTCGCCGGGTATCTGGAACCCTGTGACTTGTTCGCGACCATCGACCGAAACCACGCTGGTCTTGAACGAACCGATTCGCACGGCGTAAAGCGAGCGCAACGGATCGCCTGCGCGGTAGAGTGCCGCGCCTTTTTTGACCTTGAATCTTTGCACGATCAGCGTGTCCAGACGTTCGATCTCCAGGACCGTCAGGCCAAGCGGAAGGCACAATTCCAATACACTGCAGTTGGAGCATGCAGCTTTAAGGTATTGAACTTGAAGCGGGCGGGCTTCCGGCATGTGGAGGCTACCTTTCCAAAAGTGTACTAAGCATAGGTCTTGCGTCGAAGTGCGGGCCTTTCATTCATGCATTTATCGGTATCGCCGATGAGTGGAAAAGAGCGGTTCAACATTCATCCTGGGCAGCGGTTATAGCTATTGATGTAGATCAAGTCATGAGCGCATCGGACTTGCAGAATCGACTTATGAATCAGCGTGCAGCCGCTGGTGCAGAAGGCTGCGGACAGCGGGTCATTGGCGCCCAGCCGGAAGATGGCTTGCATTGGATACTCACCTGACTGGAGGCCATCATGAGCCAGTATCAACGCCTGTTACTGATCATCAACCCGGCCCTGCGCCATTCCCCTGCCATGAACCATGCTGCGGCGCTGGCGAAGGCCAGTGGCGCGAGTTTGCATATCGCGGCGCTAACGTCCTCGTTCAAATGGTTATCACTACTTGAAGAAGGCGAACGGGAACCCGCTCGGGAACGCTACCTGCAGGACCATCGCGACTGGCTCAAGGCTCAGGCCGAAAATCTGCGCGGCAGAGGAATAGAGGTCACCACTGAGGCAGCCTGGGCTGAGGACATCAAGCAGGACATCCTTGATCACGTCACGGACATGCAGCCCGATTTATTGATCAAGGAGGTTCAGCATGAATCCACGCTCAAGCGGGCCTTCTTCACCCCGTTGGACTGGCATCTTTTGCGCCACTGTCCGGTACCGGTTTATCTGGTAGGCGGAAGTGGCTACGTATTGCCACGAAAGGTTGTAGCGGCGGTCGAGGTAACGGATATCGAGTCAGCCGACAATGAGCTGAACGACCGTATCATTAAGCAGGCATGCAGCCTTGCGATGCAGTGTAATGCCGACCTTCATTTGCTGTACGCGTGCGATATTACGGCCGCTTTTCTGGCGGACATGGGCGGCCTGACCCTCGCTGACCTCACCAAAGTGCTTCGCAGTGACCTGGAGAGTTCTTTTTTGAGGTTGGCAGATCGGTTCGGAGTGCCCTCTGATCGTCGACATTTCATTGAGGGGCATCCGGTCAAGGCATTGAGTGAGTTCGCTAATGAACACAAGGTGGATGTGATCGTGATGGGCAGGGTCCAGTCCCATGGAGTGGACAAGCTTCTGGGCAGCACAACCGAACATATTCTGTATCAGGTGCCATGCAGCGTTCTGGCGGTTTAGCGAATCGTCAGTTGGACAGCTTTTCGATGGCCCGTACTTATCGGTCGACAGCTGAGTCTGATATGAGTGGGAGAGACGCAACAGACACTCGTAATGGATCACTACGGAGATGGTCACCACCGTCGTATTGATCCGCGTGTCTGCGAGCATGGCAAGTCTCAAGCGATGGCGGGCTTCAATTCAAGCTTGTCCAGTCTGGATTTACGTAAGCTCAAGGCACTCCTGATGACGTTCTCGGTGTGAATGCCTGTCAGTGTTTTCTACGCCTGATACCGGGGAAACCGTTGAGGTTTTTCAGCAATGCTTTCATGAGCTGAAAGGGGATTGCGCTGCCAGTGATTGCCTCCAATTTAGTTGATAAAAATCATGGCTCCCGCCGAATAACGCCAGATACTCGAACAACGAACGCACCAGGCGGATGCCGCAGAAGGCCAATCGCAAGTAACAAGTGTTTGCCTGAAGCCTGACGAAAGGAAGTCCGGGTTGCGATCAGGCAGATAAATGGTTTCAGGGAGGGGTACGTGATGCTCAAACTCAAACGCATTTTATTGATAGCCCCCAGCGAAATGACCCTTAGCCCGGCGTTTGAACGTGCGTATGCCTTGGCTTGTGCGACGGGTGCGTTATTGCACATTGTCGCGTTCGATTATGTCCCGGCACTGGCGGTGGCCGGTTTGCTGAACCACGATGCGATGGCACAGGCTCGGGAAGGTTATCTGCAGGTGCACCGGCATTGGCTGGAGCAGCAAGCCCGGTTTGAACGATGTATCGGAATACAGGTGACCACTGAAGTGGTCTGGGCCCGATCGAGTCTGGCGCATCTGCTTGAGTACGTGAATGACTTTATTCCGGACCTGGTGATCAAGGATACCCATTACGTGCCGGCACTCGACCGGGCCTTTCACCGACCTTTGGACTGGCACTTGTTGCGCGAGTGTCCGGCCCACTTGCACTTGGTGACCAGTGCCGCAAATCCCAAACCAATGAAAATTCTCGCGGCAATTGATCTGTCCCATCTGGAAGAGCTTACTCAGGGATTGAATGACCGAGTACTCGATCTGGCCTCTACGCTGGCGGTCAGTTGTGGTGCCTCGCTGCACTTGCTCAATGTCAGTCGTTGGTCCGTGATGAGTGATACGCCGATGAGTGTGCCGACAAGCAGTTTTGATGACAGTTTGAGGGACGCGATTCAGGATGCCCAGCAAGAGGCCTTGGATGTGCTTGCGGAGCGCTATTGCATCAAAAATACACGTCGACATTCGCTGACGGGTAACCCCCAAAAGGTCATCGGACTTTTCGCTCAGCAGAATGCTTTTGACATGATTGTGTTGGGCACGGTTTATCACCATGGGTACGATCGGTTTATTGGCAGTACTGCCGAGTCTGTATTGAACCGAGCACCGTGCAGTCTGATGATCGTCAAACCACTGCCCCCGCCCGATTGAGAGGAGCACCGTCGAGCTTGCAGTTGATAAAAGTCAACTGGCCTTGAGTCAAAAGGAGCGATCAATAGCATTCCCCTGAATGCTCAAGGAAATTGGCCATGCGAATCACATTTCTAGGTGCCGCGGGCACAGTCACGGGCAGCAAGTACTTACTGGAACATCGTAACCAACATGTGCTGATTGATTGCGGTTTATTCCAGGGCTACAAGCAACTGCGATTACACAACAGGGATCCGTTGCAATTTCCGGTCAGCGACCTCAACGCCATTGTCCTGACCCATGCGCATCTCGATCACAGCGGTTATTTACCCGTACTGGTGCGCAATGGTTATCGCGGCCCGGTTTACGCCACTCCAGCTACCTGTGAGCTGGTAAAAATTCTGCTGCTAGACAGTGGCCGCTTGCAGGAAGAAGAGGCAGAGTTCGTGAATCGGCATGGCTTCTCAAAGCACAACCCGGCGTTGCCGCTTTACACCGAGCAAGATGCCAAAAAAGCACTAAAGCTGTTGCGACCAGTAGAGCTGCACCACAAGGTGGAAATTGTCACGGATATGACCATCCAGCTTCGTTGCTCCGGGCATATCTTGGGTGCAGCTACGGTGGAGGTGATCGCCAACGGCCTGGCCTTGGTGTTTTCAGGGGATTTGGGGCGGCTCGATGATCCTTTGATGTTCGCTCCGGAAACCGTCGAACACGCGGATTACCTGCTGGTAGAGTCGACCTATGGTGATCGTAAACATCCAGTCGAGTCGCCGCAGGAACAATTGGCTGAGGTCATTACCCGTACCGCGCTACGCCGAGGGATAACCTTAGTGCCATCGTTCGCGGTAGGACGTGCCCAACTGTTGATGTATCACCTATATCAGTTGAAACGGAAAAGGGCGATTCCCGATATTCCAATTTACCTCAACAGCCCGATGGCCACCGACGTCACGAGCTTGTACCAGCGTTTTCGTAGCGAGCACAGATTATCTCTAGAGGACTGCGAAGGCATGTGCCATGTTGCGCAATTCGTGCGTACTGTCAAAGATTCGATCGAGCTGGATCAGCAAACTACCCCGGCGGTGATTATCGCCGCCAGCGGCATGGCCACGGGAGGACGGGTTGTCCATCACCTCAAGGCGCTGGCCCCCAAGCCGATTAACACGCTGCTAATGCCAGGCTTCCAGGCTGGTGGCACCCGTGGCGCGCAGATTGTCGCGTGCGCTCCTTCCGTTCGTATCCACGGAAAAGACGTGCCGATCCGCGCCGAAGTCGTGTCGATGCAAACACTGTCCGCACACGCCGACGCCGATGAGATCATTCAGTGGTTGCGTGGGTTCAAGCGACCTCCAAAACACACATTTGTGGTGCATGGGGAACCTAACGCCTCCGATGTACTGCGTCGACGAATCAGTCTGGAGCTGGGCTGGTCGGTTTCGGTGCCGGAGTATCGCGATAGTGTCGAACTCTCCAGTCTTGATCCTTCTCCAACTTCAACAACGTGACAATACAGGCGACCAAGGTGTATCGCTTTGGCTTTCAGGTCTTAAAGCGTCATCGGTGAGATAGCTGCCTTTGTTTTTCGCTCGGCCAGGAAATACGGAGCATGGAGCATAGGTTGGTCACCCTGTTGATCAGCCAGCCTCGGCGCACGTTGAAGGGCTTAGATGATGGGTTCGGCTAGCCGTGTAAATGACCCGGGAGCAGGGTTGGGGTTGACCATCGTCCAGGCCATTGCAGTTCGCTTGGTGGGTAAACTCGGTTAGAAAACGTCTGTCTGGTGACTTACGCGCGACATTGTAGATTTGCCGTTTTTAAGCTCCCATTCATGTTTCAAGTGACTGCTTCTGGCCGAGAGCACTCCCCAGGCGCCATCAACACGGCGAGCGACGGGCGAGTTGGTTTTCGTTGATCTTGTACAGCAGCGAAGGCAGCAGGTCTGAGTTCGGTATAGCAATTCCTACTTGGTAGATGGCAGCGTAACAAGGGAGAACTGAACCGAAGAGGTGGTTTCAGGTTGGAAAAATGCCGGCGCGGGGGGTAAGGGGAATGAGTGCCAAAGATTTCTGGGGGGCGGAAATAGCCTAAAAGATGCGGAAACAAGCACTCAGATTTCACAGCCGATTCTCAAACCCCAGAAACGACAAAGCCCCGAATAATCAGGGCTTTGTCGTACATAAGATGGCGGAGGCGATGGGATTCGAACTCATGGACCTGTTACAGTCGACGGTTTTCAAGACCGTTGCCTTAAACCACTCGGCCACACCTCCGTTTGCGTTGCGGGCGCCATAATACCTGAATGAAACACACTGTCAAACTCTGTGCATGGCTTGTTACAGAGCGTCTGTTATGATCTTTGCGACTGAACGTTTCAAACCAACAGGAGTGTCGCCATGCGCGAACAGGATTACGCAGTTAATAACAGCGTGCAGGCTGAGCAGCTAGAGGTTAGCCGCGTCCTGCGCAACACATACGGCTTGCTCGCTCTCACCCTCGCATTCAGCGGCGTGATGGCGTTCGTCGCCCAGCAGATGCGAGTTGGCTACCCGAATATCTTCGTGGTGCTGATCGGTTTCTACGGCCTTTTCTTCCTAACCAACAAACTCCGTGATTCCGCGTGGGGCCTGGTGTCGGCGTTTGCCTTGACCGGTTTCATGGGTTTCCTGCTCGGCCCGATCCTCAACCGTTACCTGGGCATGCAGGGCGGCGCGGAAGTAGTGAGCTCGGCCTTCGCGATGACGGCGCTGGTGTTTGGCGGTCTGTCGGCTTACGTGCTGATCACCCGTAAGGACATGAGCTTCCTCGGTGGCTTCATCACCGCAGGTTTCTTCGTGCTGCTGGGTGCGACGCTGGCGAGCTTCTTCTTCCAGGTCAGCGGTCTGCAACTGGCGATCAGCGCAGGTTTTGTGCTGTTCTCCTCGGTCTGCATTCTGTTCCAGACCAGCGCCATCATTCACGGCGGTGAGCGTAACTACATCATGGCGACCATCAGCCTGTATGTGTCGATCTACAACCTGTTCATCAGCTTGTTGCAGATCTTCGGCATCATGAGCCGCGATGATTAATCGTCGTCCATGAGTAAAAAACCCGCTTCGGCGGGTTTTTTCTTGCCTGCGATTTGGCTGAAGGCTTACGCCATGGGCGGTAATCGGCGTTTGACCGGGGTTTTCTTGACGATGGCGGTGTTGGTTTCTGCATGGGTGTTGAGGCGGTCGAGGAGGGTGTCCAGCTGTTCCATCGAGCGCACGTGCAGGCGGGCGATGAAGCAGTCGTCGCCGGTGACCTTGTCGCACTCGGTGAATTCGGGAATCGCCTGGATTTGCCGCTCCACCTCTTGCAGCTGGCCCGGCAACGGGCGGATTCGCACGATGGCCTGGAGTTGATAGCCGAAACACTTGGGATCAATCTCGACGGTGTAGCCCTTGAGCACGCCACGTTCTTCGAGGCGGCGCAAACGCTCGGCGACGCTTGGTGAGGACAGGCCGCTGAGGTTTGCCAGCGCCTTGAGCGAACGCCGTGAGTCTTCCATCAACGCTGTAATCAGCACCTGGTCGATATCGTCAGTCATGGCGCAACCCCTGTAAGGCAATTAATCGAAACCGCCTTGATAAAAAAGGCAGATGTCGAGTCTAGCCTGCTTTTTGCGCTGGAGAAGCCCCAGGCTGGATGGGCATACTTTGGGCTCAATCACAGGAGTCTGATGATGGACAAAACACTTCGTCGCGGGTCATTCGAGATGACTGCCGCCATGCTGATTTCCGGGACCATCGGCTGGTTCGTGCTGGTGTCCGGGCAACCGGTGCTGGACGTGGTGTTCTGGCGTTGCGTGTTCGGCGCCGGCACCTTGTTGCTGATTTGCTCGGCTTTCGGCTTCCTGCGCCCCGGCATTCTGACCCGCACCACGTTCCTGCTGGCCGTGCTCAGCGGCGTGGCGATTGTCGGCAACTGGGTGCTGTTGTTTGCCTCTTACTCCCGCGCTTCGATTGCCATTGGCACCGCGGTATATAACGTTCAGCCGTTTATGCTGGTCGGCTTGGCCGCGCTGTTCCTCAACGAAAAAATCACCCTGCAGAAACTGTTCTGGCTGGGTGTTTCGTTTCTGGGGATGCTGGCGATTGTCAGCGCACACGGGCAACAGGGCGAGGGCGGCAACGATTACCTGATGGGCATTGTGCTGGCGCTCGGGGCCGCTTTCCTTTATGCGATTGCGGCGTTGATCATCAAACGCCTGACCGGCACGCCACCGCACCTGATCGCGCTTATTCAGGTCAGCACCGGCGTGTTGTTGCTCGCGCCATTCGCGCACTTCTCGGCGTTGCCGCAAGCACCGAGCGCCTGGGCCAGCCTGGTGACTCTCGGCATTGTTCACACCGGCGTGATGTACGTGTTGCTGTACGGCGCGATCCAGAAATTGCCGACGGCACTGACCGGTGCGTTGTCGTTCATTTACCCGATTGCAGCGATTTTCGTCGACTGGTTTGCCTTCGGTCATCGTCTGGAAATGCTGCAATGGATCGGTGTCGCTGCGATTCTGCTGGCCGCCGCGGGCATGCAACAAGGCTGGAGCCTGAAGTTTCGGCGGACAGTTACACAATAATCAGATGTTCCAACACGGCGCGGTCTTGGCCAGGCGCTGGCGCATTTCGCCAATGTTGCTGGCCAGCTGCCGGATCAATAGCCGGTAGCCGTCCAGCGGGTTATAGACCGGTGCGTCCAGGCTTGAATCCGCCGGCAGTTCGACGGGTCGATTCAGCCGTTGGGAGGCGCCGGATTTCAGCGCCCGCGCCATTCCCACCCATTGCACGCGAATCAGCCGATGCTCCGCTTTCAACGCCGATTGCAGATGCGCCATGGCGTCGGGGTCATTGGCATCGGGTCGGGTGTTGCCGAGGATTTCCAGGGTGCTGACACACATGCGCAAATGGCGCTGGATGGCATCGAGCTCGGTCATTGAAATCTTCACTTCCTTGGACACCGACGGCATCAGCGAGCGCTGTTGCACCATCACCGTGTTCAGGCGATTCATCAACTTCACGTGCTCGTCATCAGTGACGGGTTGGCCATTGATGATGCGCCCGTAAATCGTCGCGCAATCGCGCAGCGCATCGGCCAGGTTGTAGCGCCAGGAGTAAACCGCGTACAGCGGCAGGGCAAAGGAAAATGCCAGGGCCAGGGCAATGCCGATCAGGATATCCACCCCGCGCCACAGTCCGTCGGTCACCGGATTATCGCCATGCCCGGCGACGATAAACACGGTGATCGCCGACAATAGCGCCGTGTAACCGCCCTTGCCGATGGCATGGTATGAGAAGAATCCGCAGACCACCGACATCGCAAAATAGGTCAGCCACGGCATCCCGAGCCAGGCTTGTTGCGCCACCAGCAACAGGCCGACACCAGCGCCGATCAAGGTGCCGATGGCGCGCTCGGCGGCCTTTTTGCCAATGTTGCCGTGGTGCTGCAAACCGCCAATCACCACCAGCATTGTCACCGACGCCCACTCACCGTGGGGCAGGTGGATGCCGGTGGTCAGCAGGATCGTCGCCAGCAACCCCAGCGATACACGCACGGCGTGAATCAATCTGGCGTGGCGATAGCGCCGGTACGGGTCCAGTAACGGACGCAGTCCCCGGCGCAACAGTGGTGGTAGTCGATGGGCTCTGAAGGTGCTCAGGCTCGTGGTCCTCAGAAAATGTAGTCGGTGGTCAGGAAACTCGAACTGCGGCCGCTGATGATCTCGCTGATGAGGTCCTTGTTGGTCTCCTGGAACTTGGTCGCGACCAGCGTGCGAATAGAGAACACCCGCAACGCATCATGCACCGACAAAGTGCCCTCGGCCGAGTTCTTGCGACCATTGAACGGATAGGTGTCCGGGCCGCGCTGGCACTGGGCGTTGAGGTTGATCCGCCCGACCTGGTTGGCGAAGGTGTCGACCAGACGGCCAACCGCCACCGGGTTGGTGCCGAAGATGCTCAGTTGCTGGCCGAAGTCCGACTCCAGGACGTAATCGATCACTGTGTCCAGATGCCGGTAAGGCACGATTGGCACCACCGGGCCGAACTGTTCTTCCTGATAGACACGCATCTGCGGCGTCACCGGGAACAACACTGCCGGATAGAAGAAGGACGCGCGGGCTTCACCGCCATTCGGGTTGACCACACGGGCACCTTTGCTCACGGCATCCGCAACCAGTCCGTGCAGATAATCGACCTTGCCCGACTCCGGCAGCGGCGTCAGGGCTACGCCGCTTTCCCACGGCATGCCGGGTTTGAGGCTGGCGAGTTTGGCGTTGAATTTGTCGATGAACGCCTCGACCACGTCTTCGTGGACGAAGAGGATTTTCAGCGCGGTGCAGCGCTGGCCATTGAACGACAGCGAACCGGTGACCGCTTCGTTCACGGCGTTGTCCAGGTCCACCTCAGGCAAAACGATGCCGGGGTTTTTCGCATCCAGGCCCAGCGCTGCGCGCAAACGGTGCGGTTTCGGGTGGAGTTTTTTCAGGTCGCTGGCGGCCTTGTTGGTGCCGATGAACGCGAAGATATCGATCTTGCCGCTGGCCATCAGTGCGCTGACCGTCTCGCGGCCGCTCCCGTAAATGACGTTGATCACACCAGTCGGGAAGCTGTCGCGAAACGCTTCCAGCAGCGGACGAATCAGCAACACGCCGAGCTTGGCCGGTTTGAACACCACGGTGTTGCCCATGATCAGCGCCGGAATCAGCGTGGTGAAGGTTTCGTTCAGCGGGTAGTTGTAAGGTCCCATGCACAGCGCCACGCCCAGCGGTACGCGGCGGATCTGCCCGAGCGTGTCCTGTTCCAGCTCGAATCGACTGGAGCGGCGGTCGAGTTCCTTGAGGGCGTTGATGGTGTCGACGATGTAGTCGCAGGTGCGGTCGAACTCTTTTTCCGAGTCCTTGAGGTTTTTGCCGATCTCCCACATCAGCAACTTGACCACGGCTTCGCGCTGTTCGCGCATACGCCCGAGAAACGCTTCGACGTGCTGGATGCGTTCGGCCACGCGCATGGTCGGCCACAAACCCTGGCCCCGGTCATAGGCGCGGACGGCGGCGTCGAGCGCGGTCAGCGCCGTGTCGGCATCGAGCAGCGGCGTGCTGCCGAGGATCACTTGTTCGTCGCCATTTTCGCCGGTCAGGTACACCGGGCTGCGGACTTGGGCGAGGGGGCCGGCCCAGGTTTTCAGTTCGCCATCGACCAGGTATTCACGTTGCTCGGTCTGGCCGTCGAGGCGGTACTTTTCCGGGATGTCGCTGGCGTCGGGAAACAGGTTGCCGAGGATGTGTGCTGTGGTCATGTCGCTACTCCATGTGATGTAAGCCATGCGCTGGCGGCTTGCAGTTCAGAATTCACTTCAAAGGTTATACGCCTTATTGCCTCGACTTTTTAAGTGCCGGGGTCAAGATCCGGCGATCTTTTGACCTGAGAACACACAACGGCCGACGCTGCGGGTAAACTTCATGCTCTTTATTAAGGAGTTCATATGAGTTACTACCAGCCGGGCATCCTCGCCACCCCCGTTCCACCTCAAGCCCGTCATATGTTCTTCGCGCTGGAATCCGTCGATGCTCTGCCGGCCGCGCTCGAAAAATTGATGCTGCTGGTGGACGGGAAGTCGGCGGTGGCCGGTTTCGGTGAATCCCTGGTCAAGGCGCTGCACGTGCAGATCGACGGGCTGCGGCCGTTTCCGGCACTGACTGGCGTTGGCGTCGACAACCCGTCGACCCAGCACGCGCTGTGGTGCTGGTTGCATGGTGTCGACCGTGGCGAGTTGCTCAATCGCGCCACCGCCATCGAAGCCGCGCTGGCGCCGGCCCTGCGCCTGGTGCAGATGAACGAAACGTTCCGCCACCTCACCGGCCACGACCTGACCGGTTACGAAGATGGCACCGAAAACCCACACGACGAAGCCGCCGTGGCTGCCGCGCTGGTCGGTGAGGGCGCTGACGGTGTGGTCGGTGGCAGCTTTGCCGCGATCCAGCAGTGGCAGCACGACCTGAAGGGCTTCCACGCGATGCCGTCCGAAGAAAAGGACAACATCATGGGCCGTCGCTTGAGCGACAACGAAGAAATCGATGACGCGCCGATCTCCGCCCACGTCAAACGCACCGCCCAGGAAAGCTTCGCCCCCGAAGCGTTCGTGGTCCGCCGCTCGATGCCGTGGATCGAAGGTGATCGCGCCGGTCTGATGTTCCTCGCGTTCGGTTTCTCCCTCGACGCCTTCGAAGCCCAACTGCGGCGCATGAGCGGTCTGGAAGATGGCATCACCGACGGCTTATACCGCATCAGTCGCCCGATCACCGGCGGCTACTACTGGTGCCCACCGCTGAAGGACGGTCGACTGGATTTGCGCGCACTGCGCGTCGGTTGATCTGTAGGCGCACGGCTTACCGGTGATGGCGCACGGGAAATCGCCATCGCCAGCAAGCTGGCTCCTACAGGGGGGTGTGTCTGTTCAGGATTTCGTGTCAGCTTTGGGCAATCAGGCTCTGCCGGCAATCGAGCACCAACCGTGCGCCGCCCGATTCGCTGTCAGCCACTTCAAGCGTAAACCCATGCAGGCTGACAATCGCCGCGACGATCGATAAGCCCAGCCCGAAGCCGCTTTGCTGATTGCCGCCCTCGGCGCGATAGAAGCGCTGAAACACCGCCTCGCGCTCGGCCAGCGCAATGCCGGGGCCGGAGTCGAGCACTTCGATCCGCGTATGCCCACCTTCGTTGATCCCGCGCAAAATCACCTCGCCCCCCGGCGGCGTGAATTTGATCGAGTTACTCAACAGGTTGGCCACCGCCTCGAACAGCAACGCCCGGTCGCCGTTCAGCGGCGGCAGAGTGTCAGGCAATTGCAGCTTGAACGTCAGCTCGCCTTCTTCCGCCAATGGCAGATAAAAGTCGTGCAGCTCCTGCAACAAGGGCACTGGATCCAGCTGCACAAAACCGGAACGCCGCTGGCGATCCTCCAGCTCGGAGATCCGCAGTAACCCGCGAAAACGCGCCATCAGCGTATCCGCTTCGGCGAGCACCGAATCGAGTTGCGTCGCTTCTGCCGACCCTTCGCCGGCCTGTTGCTGCATGCGGTACAACTGCGCCCGCAAGCGGGTCAGCGGCGTGCGCAAGTCGTGGGCGATGTTGTCGCATACACCCTTGACCTCGTTCATCAAACGCTCGATGCGTTCGAGCATGGCGTTGACGATGGCGGCGAGCATGTCCAGTTCGTCGCGGCGATTGGACAGCGGCAAGCGTCGGGTCAGGTCGCCAGCTACGATGGCCTCGGCGCTGGCCTGAATCCCGCGAATGCGTCGCAACGGTCGACGGCGCAACAGGTGCCATCCGACGATGCCCGGCAAAATAGTCAGGGTCACACCCCAGAACAACGCGTGCAGAATGATGCGGGTCACGGCGAACAGCGAACCGTTGTCGCGCACCAGAATCAGCCAGCGACCGTCCCGTGTCTGGGTCGCCACGGCGTCGCAACTGTCGGCGGGCAGCGTCGGGTCATCGGAGTCGGCGCAGTCGCTGAGCATGTGAATCTTGCCGTCCAGCGGCAAACCTTTAGGAATGTGGCGCAGGGCACCGTTGAGGTAGCGATGCTCGGCATCGAACAGGCCGTAGGCGTCGATGCCGCGAATATCGAAAGTCATGCTGACGGCGAGGGCGTCCAGCAGTTGCTCGCCGGAAAAACGCGAGAACAAATGCTGACGTTGCATCAGCGAGTGCTTGGCCAGGTTGTCCAGGTAGGCGGACACCTCGTAATACATGACCCCCATGAGAATCCCGCTCCAGAGCACAAACAGCGAACTGTAGAGCGCCAGCAACCGGCTGCTGGAAGAACGCCAGCCTTTAGAGGGGTTCGGCAATGACATAACCCGAGCCTCGCACGGTCCGAATCAGTGGGACATTGCCGGGCGGGTCGATCTTCTTGCGCAGGCGGCCGATGTGCACGTCGATCAGGTTGGTGCCGGGGTCGAAGTGATAACCCCAGACCTCTTCGAAAATCATCATCCGCGACAGAATCTGCCCGGTGTTGCGCATCAGGAATTCCAACAACTTGTACTCGGTGGGCAACAGCGTCAGCAACTGGCCGTCGCGGCTGGCTTCGTGGCTGATCAGGTTCAGTTCCAGATCCGCGACCCGCAGCGTGGTGGCCTGGGCGGTCACGGTGTTCTGCCGGCGCAGCAGCACTTCGACACGGGCGGCCATTTCATCGGTGGCAAACGGCTTGGTCAGGTAATCGTCACCGCCGGCGCGCAAACCGCGCACGCGTTCATCGACATCGGAAAGGGCGCTGATCATCAGGATCGGCGTCGCCACGCCCATGGTCCGCAGCGTCGTGACGATCGCCAGGCCATCGAGCTCGGGCAACATGCGGTCGAGGGTGATCAAGTCATAGTTGCCATTGACCGCGCGCTCCAGACCTTCACGGCCATTGTCGACCCAATCCACGTCGAGTCCGTGGCTGCTCAATTCGGCGACGATCTCCCGAGCGGTCACGGCGTCGTCTTCGATGGTCAAGATGCGGGTCATAGGGCGGACCTGATAGTCAGTTCAAGGCAAGTGTGTGGGCATTCTGCCAAGAAATGCCGGCGACTTTTTAAATTAACTTTCATGTGGCTCATGGGACGGCCCGGAACGTTGATATCATCTGGCCATACTTTGAAAGGGAGTTCGACTGTGCGCACTTTGATTCGCCGTGGCGGGATGTCGATTGTTGTGTTGTTGCTGTGTGTCATCAGCGGGAGTGCCTGGGCGGGAAACACTCCGTGTTCGGGGAAGAAGGGCGGTATCGATCGCTGTGATGGCGACCTGTTCCTGTGTAATGACGGCTCTATCAGCGCCTCGAAGAAAAGCTGCTCGGCACTTTATGGCGGTTCAAGCCAGGCTCGCCCGCAAACCTTATTGCAGAGCTCCGATGGCTGCACTTGCGGCTCAGGTTCGTTTTGCACCGGCCCACGAGGCGGGGTGTATTGCCTGACACCCAGCGGTAATAAGAGCTACAAACGCAAGTAGCTCCTGTGCAATGCATAAAAAATCGCGAGCAGGCTCGCTCCTACAGTAGACCGCGTTCTCCTGCTGTCAGGTGCAACACTATTCGATCGGTGTACTCATGAATGCCTCAAGCCCCTCGGCATACTCGGTAAACGCACTGATCCGCGGAAATTGCCAGGCATCCACCTGATCTGGCACTACCAGGCAGGTAAAGCTCCAGGCCACCGCCAATGTAATCCCGTCCTGATCAATCGAACCGTCAGTCTTCAACGGTTGCAGTTCCAGCTCCCGCTCCAGTGCCGAATACGCGGCCGCCAATTGCCCCTCGACCCGTTCCACCCACGGCTCGAATTGAATTTCCGCGGGCCGCAGGTTGCGTTCGTAATAAAGTTGCACCGACTTCTCGCAGGCTGCCAACGCCAGGCCGATCAAGCGCAAAGAGCGCAGGCGTTGGTTCAGGTCCTCTGGCATCAGGCTGTTACCCGGTCCGGCCAGTGCCTCCAGGTAATCGATGATCAACGTCGAGTCGATCAACACCTCGCCGTCATCCAGCACCAGCGTAGGCGCCTTGACCACCGGGTTGATCTGCTGGAACTGCTCGAAGTGCCGAAACACCGAAACCGACTGATGATCGAGGTCGATGCCCAGGCGTTTGGCGGAAATGGCAACGCGTCGCACGTAGGGCGAATCCAGCATGCCGATCAACTTCATTGAACCTCTCCTCAAGATTTGCCATTTCGGGAGGACAACCTTAGCTGAGGTTCATTGCCCTGCAAATGTGCTTGGTAAACACCACCGTTGAGGCCATTTGTCTTCTATATACAGCCGCTCGGTTGAATTTCTTGCTATAAACGCACTCCGATAACCACCGTAAAGGCTGACATAGAGCACTTTCGGGGCTTTGTCGGACAAATTCGCTGTCTTTTCAGTTGCTGAGGCCTCAAGTCGGCCTTAGACTGCCGCCCCTCGTAAATTGAGTGCCGGGTGGCGCTTGGAATAAACGGCGCCTTTCCGATGGCCAGACCAGGTCCGCCGGAACGCTCCCTAATTCGCCTTAATGCACGTTTTTTTATAGAGATATCAATGACAAAGGACAAGTTGCTGGCCATGCCGGCGGATGACTACATGAATGCCGAGCAACATGCTTTTTTCTCTGAGCTGTTGCAGAACATGAAAGTCGAAACCCATGAGCGCATCGAACAGAATCGCATCGCCATCGAAAGCCTGGACACCCCGGCCGATCCGGCTGACGCAGCTTCTGTCGAAGAAGAGCGCACCTGGCTGGTGAACGCGATCGATCGCGACCAGCGCATGCTGCCTCAGTTGGAACAGGCGCTGGAGCGCATCAAGGAAGACAGCTTCGGCTGGTGCGACGACAGCGGCGAGGCCATTGGCCTGAAGCGTCTGCTGATCAGCCCGACCACCAAGTACTGCATCGAAGCGCAAGAGCGTCACGAACAGATCGACAAGCACCAGCGTCAGGCCTGATTTCGTAGCGCCCCGCATCGCGGGCAAGCCTCACTCCTGAAGGAGCAAGGCTTGCCCGCGATGCTTTTTTTCGTCTGCGAAAAACCTCGCGCACTTCTATTGATCTGCTGCAACGACCACTACTAATGGACCATGGATAATGGCCCTCTAGTGGCGTTTAATGCAGTCACAACAATTAGAAGACGCATGGGGTGACGAAGATGACGAGAGACGGATCTCTGGTTGGGGCATTGCCTGCACCAGTGTTTGCACCGAAGACCCGCTGGCTGACGCCGACGCTGCAAAGCATCGCCCTGATGCTCTTGCTGTGCGGCATGACGTTGGGTGGCTGGCCGCTTTACGTTGGCTTGCCGTTGACCGTCCTGATTATCTGGTTACCTCGGCTACGTTCTCGTGCCATTCCCGAAGAACCATCTGCCGACAACTCCAGCGCCATCGCCGAACTGACTCGCGATCTTTCCTACACCACCAGTCATAACGCCTTGTCGGCCGCCGGCGTGGCCTTTTCGGTCAAGCAACTGGCCGACAAACTGCAATCGCAACTCGGTGCCGCGGCACAGATTGTCAGCAACGCTGAAGTGATGATCGCCACCGAACAAGCCACCTCGACACTCAGTCGAACGGCCCTCAGTGCCGCCAGCGAAGCGCATCAGAGCAGCGCGGCAGGGCGCACGGAGCTGGTTGAATCCATCACCCGCATGCATCAACTCAGTCAGCGCGCCAGCAACAGCCGTGAGCTGATCGAAGCCCTGAGCCTGCGCAGCGACGATATCCAGCGGGTCACGCTGGTGATCCAGTCCATTGCCAGCCAGACCAATCTGCTGGCATTGAACGCGGCCATCGAAGCGGCCCGGGCCGGGGAGCACGGTCGCGGGTTCGCGGTGGTCGCCGACGAGGTTCGCGGCCTGGCTGCGCGCACAGCGACGGCGACCGGCGAAGTCGGCGAGATGGTCGCTGATATCCAGCAACGCACCGCGCAAGTGGTGGAGCAAATCCGGCAGCTGTCCAGCGACCTCGACATTGGTGTCCAGCAGGTCGAGCACACCGGCCAGCACTTGGAAAACATTGCCCGCCTGGCGGCAGGCGTCGAAAGTCAGGTCGGCGATATTGCCAAGGGGGCCGACACCAACCGCGAACAACTCGACAGCCTGTTTCACGCCATCGAACAGATGCGCAGCGATCTGGCGATCAGCGATCAACAGACTCAGCGTCTGGCGCAAGCCGCGGTGCAAATGGAAGGTCAGGCTGAAACCATCAGCGAGCGTCTGGCCGAGGTCGGACTGGATGACTATCACCAGCGGATTTATGACTTGGCCCGCGAAGGCGCGCGTCAGATTACGGCACGCTTCGAGGCGGATATCGACCAGGGGCTTGTCAGTCTCGATGACTTGTTCGACCGCAGTTATCAGGCCATTCCTGACACCAGTCCGGCCAAGTACCAGACCCGTTTCGACCGCTACACCGATAAGGTTTTGCCGGCGATTCAGGAACCGTTGCTGCCGCGCCATGAAGGCCTGGTGTTTGCCATCGCCTGCACGCAGCAAGGTTATGTGCCGACCCATAACAAGGTTTTCAGTCAGCCACTGACTGGTGATGTGCAGGTCGATACGCTGCAAAACCGCACTAAACGCAAATTTGCCGACCGCACCGGGATTCGTTGTGGCAGCCATCAACAGGCTGTTTTGTTGCAAACCTATACGCGGGACACGGGGGAGTTGATGCACGATCTTTCGGTGCCGATCATGCTCAAGGGGCGGCATTGGGGTGGTTTGCGGTTGGGGTATAAGCCGCAGGGTGCTCGTTGATAGGCATTGTTTTAGGGGCGTGTGTATATCCGTTTCTGCGGTAATGGCCACTTTTGGTTTCGCCCTTACGGCGAGTCACTTTGGAAAAGCCCCAAAGTAACCAAAGGGCTCTTGCCCCTTTCGTTCGGTGCCTCGCCTAGGCTCGGCATGCCCTCGCTCCGGTCCTGCTCCGTGGGCCCGCCGCGATCGGCCATCCTTGGCCGTGCGCGGCTAACCCGGCATCCATGCCGGGTTGCCCACTGCGCAGAACCTCCACTCAGCCTCTCGAGGGGGCGACTACCGCCACAGCCGCCGAGGCGGCCTGAAAGCCGACCTGGCTCTTCAGTTGTCCGCGTTCTCCTTCACTGCTGCGCCACTCATTCCAGAGATGTACACCGATCCCCTGTAGGAGCCGGCTTGCTGGCGATAGCGTCCGCCCAGCCAATACAAACGTCGACTGACCCACCACCATCGTCGGAACGCCGCCCGCAGCAAGCCGGCTCCTACAGGGGATTGTATTTCTCCAGACACCTATGCATTTCCCCTGTAGGAGCCAGCTTGCTGGCGATGGACGTCAACGATAACGCGTACTGTCTGAATGAACGCGTCGCCCAGACGCTTTTCGCCGGCAAGCCGGCTCCTACAGGGAATCGCGTTTGCTTTTGATTTTCACCACTCATCAGGCCGAGCGTTAGCTCGCCTTCCGCTTTTGATCTGAGCGTCCCCTCGAGAGGCCGAGCGCAGGTTCTGCGCAGTGGGCAACCCGGCATGGATGCCGGGTTAGCCGCGCACGGCCAAGGATGGCCGATCGCGGCGGGCCCACGGAGCAGGACCGGAGCGAGGGCATGGCGAGCATTAGCGAGCCACCGAACGAAAGGGGCAAGAGCGCTTGGTTACTTGGCGCTTCTCCAAGTGACCCGCTGTAAGAGCGGAACCAATAGAAGCCGTTACCGCAGCAACGGATATGCACCCCAACCCCCAACATTATTGCGATTCCAGCAACTAATCTATGCAACACAGTTGCTGTTTCCTCTCACATGAACTCATTACCATACCTTCATAGTTAGGTTGCTAATGAAGTCAAAGAGGTCAGCATGCAAAGCAAAGTCGATGTCGCCGTCATGATCGGCAGCGGTGTGCCCGCCAGCTTACGGGCGCAGGGGCAGAGCGTCTGCTGGGTCGTGCTGCTGAACGGCGAACGCCGGGGGACGGCATTCTCCCGTCGCGATGAAGCGGAGGAGTGCAAGGCTGCCTGGTTGGCCCAATTAAGCGCCGAAGCCCCCGACAGCCTGCATTGACTAGTGAACCTGATGCATGCGCAGATTCAGGTCATCGACCACCCGCGCCCAATCGGCATCTTCACGCAATTGCTCTTTCAGGAAACCGGCCTGCTGCGGTGTCCAGAACTCGGCATCGATAAGCTTTTTATCGTCGGGCATAGGCGAATGACTGGCGATGAAATCGTCGATGGCTTTTTCGCTGGATTCCATGCCTAGCTGGTCGAACAAGCCTTTCAAGTCGTGTATAGGTGAATCCATTTTCATCTCCTTGCTGGTCGCGCAGGTGCGAGATCTGAGGTGCGGCGGCATTGCATCTGAGGGCGCCGCGCTTCAGGCGTTCGATAGCGATGTTCGAAAGCAGGAATGAGCATAGACTGCGAACCGGCTGATCAGGCTTTCAAGGCACCTTGATCGACGGCGAGCTTCAGGGCCTGGGCCGCTTCACGGGCGGCGACGGCAGCAACGTCCGAGGTCTTGAACCAGCGATCCTTCTCGACCTGGTGATACGTCACCGTGGTCAGCGGTGGTTTGGCGCGCATGACAATGACCGCCTGGAATTCGCCTTCGATTTCTCTGGCTTCGCCCCGGATAAAAAATTCACCGATATCAAATTCCGTCACGTAGCAGCCTTCCCCTGGAAATGTCCTGTTGTGTTGAACGCCGTCCGACTTGGGAACGGGTTTCATTGGTTCGGCAGTATGGCAGTAGTTGCCTGCCGACGGCTGAGTTAAGTCGTCGGCATGACGAAACGTCTATGAGAAGGGACTGAGCGAAGCGCTCAGCGATGCAATTCGAGCTGGCGGGCGAGAGCACATGCTTCGTTGTGATCGCTGCGGAATCCTCTGACACGGCCAGTGGAAATTTCTTTGATGTGGAAGAACGCATTACCGGCCAGAACAACCTGAAAACGCGGTGTGGCAAGCGTTTCAGGGTCAAGTTCTGGTGTTGAAACCCCGCCGCGTACAGCGTCGACGGGTTGCTTGAGTAAGGCGCGAGGGGACGGGCGAAGTGTGTCAGGGTGCACATATGAAGTCCTTTTCGTTATTTTGCCGACGTGTGTACATCGTTTTGGGTAGTCTCGATGAGCATCGCTGCTCTAGAATCACCCTCACTGGTGGGCGATTGATGGTTATCTAAAGCAATTTTTTGCCGGCGATATGTCGGAAAAGTGCTTTTTTTAAAGAGTTTTTTCCCTAAGGTTGGTAATCCGTTTTTTCTGGCAGTCAGAAGGGCTTTTTCCTTCAACCTCTGACGAACTCCAGGCAAGACGACGCGAGTGACTTTCCATTAGTCTTTTTACGCCTCGCGATGAATGAGCCCTCTGCTCGTTTCAGGATTTCAACACGGGTCATTTGGCGACACCTTCGGCATTGCCGCTTTTTTCTGCTGTGCGCTGTTTGCAGGCGTGCGGCATCATTTTCAGATGTGGGGATGTTTCCTTGGCAGTAAGTAATCTCGATATGCATGCTTTGTTCGTGCTGGGTGATTTGCGCGCAAAGCTGGTCAAGCAGTTCCAGTCACGTTTTGTTTACATCACCGAACAGAACGCCGAAGGCATTTACATTGCCGAGATCGACACCGAATCAGCACTGGTGGTGGACGACAAGCCAGGCCTGAAACTTAAAGTCGGCGATCATTTCAGCGCTTCGGTTTTGCCCAGTCGCGAAGGTGGCAAGCTGGACATCAAGTTCCGCGAAATCAAACTGACGGTGTATGGCCTGGGCGATTACGCGTTCGTGACCACTGCCGACGGTCACGGGATCGTGTTCAAGGAAGGTCACAGCGTGGTGATGGTATTTGCCGCCCACCAACAATTGCAGGAAGGCCTGACCAAAACCCTGAAAGCCGTCACGGCCAAGGCCGCCAAGTGGCGCAAGGGTGAACTGGTGACCTTCAAGGCCAGCGAGTAATGCCCCTGACCCGCGCCGATTTTCACATACAGAACCAGGCCAGCGCCCAGGTGGAGGCCCAGCGACTGTTCGAGCAGAAGGCCATCTTGCAAGGGGCCTGGCTGGGGTGGGTGGCGTCGCAGATCTACACATTGCGCCCGGCGGAATACGCCAGCATGGTCAGAAGAGAGCTGGCGCGCTTGCAGGAAATTTCCGAAAAATAATCCTCGCCCCTCGAAAGCAGGAACCTCTACTACAGTCAGTTGACTGAGTATTTTGAGGCTTGCGGTCTTTATCAGGCCATCCTGCTATTGCTGTGAACAGCACGAGGTGCAAAAGCATGAACGGATTTCGACGGTTGCTGGCCACTGTTCTGGTCGCTTTCGGTCTGGGTTCGCCCATTCCGGTATTCGCCGCCCAGGCGCCGATCCACTTCGCCGACCTGAACTGGGAAAGCGGCAGTCTGATCACCGATATCCTGCGGATCATTGTCGAGAAGGGCTACGGGCTGCAGACCGATACCTTGCCGGGAACGACCATCACCCTGGAAACCGCCCTGGCCAACAATGACATTCAGGTCATTGGCGAAGAATGGGCCGGTCGCAGCCCGGTCTGGGTCAAGGCTGAAGCCGAAGGTAAAGTCGCGAGCCTTGGCGATACGGTGAAGGGCGCCACCGAAGGCTGGTGGGTGCCCGAATACGTGATCAAGGGCGATCCGGCCAAGGGTATCAAGCCGCTGGCACCCGGCTTGCGCAGTGTCAGTGACCTGCCGAAATACAAGGACGTGTTCAGTGACCCGGAAAGCCCGGGCAAGGGGCGCTTCCTCAACAGCCCGATCGGCTGGACCTCGGAGGTGGTCAACAAGCAGAAGCTCACGGCCTATGGTCTGAACGACAGCTATGTGAATTTCCGCAGCGGCTCCGGAGCGGCGCTGGATGCGGAAATCAGTTCGTCGATCCGTCGTGGCAAGCCGGTCCTGTTCTATTACTGGTCGCCTACGCCCTTGCTTGGGCGCTTCAAACTGGTTCAGCTGGAAGAGCCGCCGTTCGACGCTGAAGCCTGGAAAACCCTGACCGACGCCGACAACCCCAATCCGAAACCGACGCGCTCACTGCCCTCGAAACTGTCGATTGGCGTGTCCACACCGTTCCAGAAACAGTATCCGCAGATTGCCGAGTTCTTCAGCAAGGTCGATTTCCCCATCGGCCCGTTGAACAAGGCGCTGGCTGATATGAGCGAGAAACACACTCCACCGCGCCAGGCGGCGGAGGCGTTCATGAAGGCACACCCGGATGTGTGGCAGGCGTGGGTGCCGAAGGACGTGGCGGATAAAGTCTCCGCCGAGTTGAAATGATGGGTGCCGCTGATATCACCGGACTGTAAGAGCCGGCTTGCTGGTGATGGCGGCCTTCAAATCGATGCAGAACGCTCGGGCCTCATCGCCAGCAAGCCGGCTCCTACAGTGGATCGTGTTGTTCACCTTATTCAGGCCTGCCACAACACCCCTTGTAGGAGCCGGCTTGCTAGCGATGGCGGCCTCCAATTCGATGCAGAACGCTCGGGCCTCATCGCCAGCAAACCGGCTCCTACAGTGGATTGTGTTGTTCACCTTATTCAGGCCTGCCACAACACCCCTTGTAGGAGCCAGCTTGCTGGCGATGGCGACCTCCAATTTGATGCAGAACGCTCGGGCCTCATCGCCGGCAAGCCGGCTCCTACAGGGGGCGTGGATCGAGCACTAAAACCGGGTTTGCACCGCCAGCTCGAAAGTCCGCGGTGTACCCAGGTAATACGCCGGCGACACGTGCGCAAACTCGGCATACACCTCGTTGGTCAGGTTGCGTACCCGGCCAGTGACGGTGGTGTGCCGATCAACCTTGTAGCTGAGAAACGTGCCGTAGAGCGTATAAGACGGCACGGTCATCGTGTTGGCGCTGTCGGCAAACACCGAGGCGACGTACCGCGCATCGACGCCCCCTTGCCATTGCGGCGAAAAATCATAGGTCAGCCACAGATTGCCGACCCGGTCCGGCACGTTGGTCGGTGTGTTGCCCTTGCGTGACACCACCACACCCGCGGCATTCTTCTCGGTGAACTCATCGTACTGAGCGTCAACCCAAGCAAAGTTGCCTTCGGCCAACAGCTTGTCGGTGATCCGCAGCGAACTGGCCAGCTCGATGCCTTTGGACGTCTGCTGGCCCACTGGAATGCTTAGCGTCGGGTCCTGCGGATCGGTCACCGCGAAGTCTTTGCGCTCAATCGTGTACGCCGCCAGCGTCGCCGAACCGCGACCGTCCAGGTAGTCGAATTTGCTGCCGACTTCCCATTGCTTGCCGGTCGAGACATCAAAATCCTGCGTGCCGTTGGGTTGTTCGGCGGCGGTGCTGTATTGCACGTAGACGTTGGCGTCCGGGATGAACTGGTAGGTCAGACCGACGCGACCAGTCACAGGCTCCCAGCTACGTTTGAGATGACGTGGATTGCTGGCGGTCACTTCCCGGTGGTTGGTCACGTCCAGATCGATGTCGTCGCAACGCAGGCCGGTCAGCAACGACAATTTATCGGTCAGCGCCAGGCGGTTCTCGGCGAACAGCGCCTTGGTGGTGACTTCGTTGGTCTTGTCGCTGACAAACCCCGGCCGGGTGCCAGGAATGTCGTAGAAATGCCCCGGCTGAAAGTTGTTCGGGTCGACCGTGCTTGCGCCTTTGACGTTCAGCGGCGAATTGGTGGTCTGGTTGACCTTGTGCTCGAAACCGCCGGACCAAGTGGTGTCCAGGCCAAACAGCGTGTTGTCGTGACGCAGTTCGAACTGGTTGCCGTTCTGCTCGCCCTGATGCCGAACCTGGTACGCCGTGGAGCGGTTCACCGCGCGGTTGTTGGCACTGTACTGATAGGTTTCCAGGTTGCGGTAATCGCGCTGACTGTCGAGGTGATAAAGCGTGTTGCGCAGGGTGGTGCTGTCGTTGATCCGGTAATCGATGATCGAGCGCACCCAGATCGTACGCTGCTCGTAACGGCCGTCCTCGACGTTGTAGTTGTTGAAGCGGTTGTGCTTGTCGATCTTCAATTCACCGGCCTTGGGATTCAGCACTGGCGTGCCCCAGTACGGACTGTCTTCGTGTTCATCCTGATATTCCAGGGCCAGGGTGTGGGACAGGTTTGGCGTCAGGTCACTGAGCAGCGAAAACGCCACGCTCCACGCATCGCGTTCCTGGCGATCGATGTAGCCGTTGCCGGTGTTGTGGCTGACATCCAGCCGCGCGTAATGCTGCACATCCGCGCCGGCTTCACTGAGCGCGTGATTAAGGCCGAACGCGGTCTCGGTGGTGTCGTAACTGCCGTAGCTGACCCGGCCTTCGACCGCTTGCTCTTCACGGGTCGCCAGTTTGGTCACGTAGTTCAGCGAACCGCCCACGGAGCCGGCGCCATTGATCAGCGAAGACGGGCCGCCCACCAGTTCCACCCGATCATAGATCCACGCATCCACGGGCCGGGCAAGGCCGCCGGAGACGTTCACGCCATTGAACATCTGGGTGATCTGGCTGCTGGTGAAACCACGGTAGGAAACGAACCCGCCGAAACCCGGCGGCGCACTGGCATTCACACCGGGCAAGGTGTTGGCGGCGTCCTGGAAGTTCTGCGCGCCGTGGCGTTCGATGTCGTTGCGGTTGGCAATCGCCACCGACGCCGGGGTTTCACGCACGCTCAGCCCCAGGCGCGAGGCCATGCCGCTGGATTGGTCCAGGCTCAGACCCGGCTCGGCAGGTGCTTCGCCATCAATGGTGATTGGTGCGAGGTCCACTGTGGATTGTGCCCAGGCGTTAACGGACAGGCAGCCGAACAGGCTGGCCAGCAAAGGAATGGTTTTCATCGATGAATCCTGAATGCTTGCTAGGAAACAGCGCACAGGCGAACGCCTCGCGTTGGCGAAGTGAGCTGATTGAATGGCGAAGGATTCAGGCGAACGGCGGGGCGCGGGGGTTGGCCGAAGGCCAGGTGAAGCGGGCAGGGAGGTCAGCGTTGGCGACGACCGCCAAGGGTGGACTGTGTGTTTGCGGGAGGATCGCCAGGGTCAGGCTGGAATTGAGCGCCGGGCCCATGCCGCCGGTGGAGCACAACGGGCAGCCGAAGGCTTTCGACAGGGTCGGCAGTTGCTCTTCGGAAGTGTTTGAGGACGCGGGTGCCTGAGTGCGCGGGTCAACCGTACAGAACTGGCCACCGAGGCCGTTGAGCTGTACCCCGACCATTTGCCCGTGACCGATGCTGCAGGCGAACACATTGAACAGGACGCAGCAATAAAGCATCCATGCAATGAGTGAGCGATCGGTCCGGGCGAGTTTCATGGGGTGGCACTTTACCACCGTTGATCAGCCGCGCACTTCTAAAAATGCCGACTAGGATGATTCTGTTAATTCACTATCAAGGATCCTCGACATGACGTTTGTGTTGGCTCAATCGCTGGTGACGATCTTCGCGATGATCAGTCTGATACATGTCTACTGGGCGCTGGGGGGGCAGTGGGCTTTCGTGGCGGCCGTGCCGCAAGTGCCGGGGGAGGACGGCGCGCAATCGCGACCCGCATTCAAGCCTTCGAGGTGGCTGACGTTATTGGTGGCTTTCGGATTGCTGCTGATTGCAGCGCTGGTGTGTTTGCGCGTTGGCTGGTGGGTGCCGGCGGTGTCCCATCAATCGCTGCAATGGGTGATCAGCGCCATCGCCATGCTGATGTTCGCCCGGGCGATCGGCGATTCGAACCTGGTGGGGTTTTTCAAGCAGGTCAAGGGATCGGAATTTGCCCGCCTGGATACGTGGGTGTATTCGCCGTTGTGTGTGGTGTTGGGGGCGGGGTTGCTGGTCGTCGCGTGGATTTGAAAAGCATCGCCGGCAAGCCGGCTCCTACAGGTGAACACAAACCCTTTGTAGGAGCCGGCTTGCCGGCGATGAGGCCCGAACAATCAACACAAATCCCCGGACTTAACTCCCACTCTCAGTCCGCCGACTACTCACCTCGGCCGGCACATCATCCCCCGCCATGCGCTTGCGGAACAACGCCGCCCGCGCCAGCAGCAACGTGGTCACCGGCACCGTAATCGCCAGCAGGATCGGGATCAGCCAGGCATGCAGCACCGGCCCGGACTTGAGCGCCGAAAAGTAGATGATCGACCCCAGCGCCACGCACCACGCACCCAATGTCGAGGCCAGTGCCGGCGGGTGCATGCGCTGGAAGTAATCCTTCATACGCACCAGCCCGATCGCCCCGATCAGCGCAAAAACACTGCTGAGTACCAGCAGGATCGCCACCGGGATTTCCACCCACAGAGACAGTTCAGCGTTCATTCGATCACCTCGCCACGCAGCAGGAATTTCGCCAGGGCAAACGAGCCGACGAAGCCGAACAGCGCGATCAGCAGCGCCGCTTCGAAGTAGGTGTCACTGGCATAACGAATACCCAGTGTCAGCATCATCAGCATCGCGATGATGTACAGGTAATCCAGCGCCAGAACCCGGTCCTGCGCCGACGGCCCTTTGAACAGGCGGATCAGGGTCAGGACCATCGCCAGCGAAAAAATGAACAGGCTCAGCAGAACCGCATTCGACAGCAACGGGCTCATTCGAAAATCTCCATCAACGGGCGTTCGTAGGTCACCTTGAAATGCTCGATGAACAGCGCTTCGTCATCCAGATCGAAGACGTGCAGCAACAAAATGCTGCGGTCCAGCGCCAGTTCGGACCAGACCGTACCGGGCACCACCGTGCAGATCATCGCTAGTGCTGCCAGGCCGTTGGCGTCGCGCAAATCCAGCGGCACCTTGATGAATCGCGAGCGCGGCGGGCGCCGACCGGCGTTCAAGACACCCCAGGCCACAGCAAGGTTGGAGACCAGCACGTCGCGACCGACGATCAAGAACAAACGCAGAATCACGCCGGGACGCCGAATGCGGATCGGCAGGGGGCGCAACTTGCGCATCATCAACGGCGCGCAAAACCCGAGCACGGCGCCCAGTAGCAGATTGCCGGGGCTTATCGACAGGTTCAGCACCAGCCACAACAACCACAGCGCCAGCGACAACCAAGGTGCAGGAAACAGACGCTTCATGGTTGCACCTCCGCGAGTGCGGCTTTGGCTTCCGGGCTTGGAACTGCGCGAGTCCCAAGCACCGCCATCACGTATTGCTGCGGATTGTTCAAGGTCTGTGCGGCGGCCTGGGTGTAACGCAGCAACGGCTCGGCCTTGAAGGTCAGCAGAATGCTCAGGCCCAACAGTGCAATGATCGGCACACATTCGAGCCGTCGCAGCAAGGGTGATGGCCGTTCTTCAGGCGTCCAGAAACGCTGGATGCCCAGGCGCGAGAAGGCAATCAACGACGCCAGCCCGGAGAGAATCAGCAACGCCAACAAACCCCACGCGGCGTTCGACACCGGTTCATCCGCGCCATTGCCCAGGCCCAGCGGGTTGAGCAGGGCGTGCAGTAAACCAAGTTTGCCGATGAAACCGGACAGCGGCGGCATGCCGATGATCAGCAACGCGCAGGCGATGAAGCTCAAGCCGAGAAACGCCATGGTCCAGGGAATCACCTGGCCGACCACGGCTTTCTGTTCATCGTCGAGGTTGATCCCTTTGAGCGGTTGCAGGGGTTCCAGCGGCCGCGCAATCAGGTCGGCGTCATCGAACAGCGGCATTTCGTTGGCCGAACGCGAACGTTCGATCAACTCGGCCAGCAAGAACAACGCGCTCAACGCCAGGGTCGAGCTGACGAGATAGAACAGCGCCGCGCCGATCAGGTTCGGCTGGGCGAAACCGATGGCCGACAGCAGAATCCCGGCCGACACCAGAATGCTCAGGCTGGCCATGCGCTCCAGACGTTGCGCGGCGAGAATCGCCACGGCGGCGCAGACGATGGTTGCCATGCCGCCGTAGATCAGCCAGTCGCCGCCAAAATACGCCGACGCGCCGGCCTGACCGGAGAACAGCAAGGTCCACAGGCGCAGCAAGGTGTAGACGCCGACCTTGGTCATGATCGCGAACATCGCCGCCACCGGCGCGCTGGCCGAGGAATAGGCCGGCACCAGCCAGAAATTCAGCGGCCACATCCCGGCCTTGGCCAGGAACGCCACGGCGAGAATCGCCGCGCCGGCATGCAGCAAGCCGCGATCGGCTTCCGGCACCAACGGGATTTTCAGCGCCAGGTCAGCCATGTTCAGTGTGCCGGTGACGCCGTAGATCAGCGCCGCGCCAATCAGGAACAGCGAAGAGGCCAGCAGATTGATCGAGATGTAATGCAACCCCGACGACACCCGCGCCCGGCCCGAACCGTGGAGCATCAGGCCGTAAGAGGCCGCCAGCAGCACCTCGAAAAACACGAACAGGTTGAACAGGTCCGCCGTCAGGAACGCGCCATACAAACCCATCATCTGAATCTGGAACAGCGCGTGGAAACTCGAACCGGCGCCGTCCCATCGGGCCATCGCGAACAGCAGGGCGCTGACGCCGATGATCCCGGTCAGCACCAGCATCAGCGCGGACAGGCGATCGACCACCAGCACGATCCCGAACGGCACTTGCCAGTTGCCCGGCAGGTAGACGCCGATGGAGCCGGGCACATCAGTGGTTTGCGTCCATTGCAGCAACAGCACGGCGATGCCCAGCCCCAAGAGGCTGGAGAGCAGGTTGATTTTAGCCTTCAGCGGGCGGTGCTTCTCGCCCAGCATCAGCATGATGGCGGCGGTCAGCAGCGGCAATAGAATCGGTGCGGCGATCAGGTGCGTCATCGCATTCATTCTTTAGGCTCCCGGCCATCCACATGGTCGGTGCCGGTCAAGCCACGCGAAGCCAGAAGCACGACGAGAAACAGCGCGGTCATGGCGAAGCTGATCACGATGGCGGTCAGCACCAGCGCTTGTGGCAGCGGGTCGGTGTAATGCAACAGATCTTGCGGCACGCCGTCCTTGATGTTCGGCTCTTTGCCGATGAACAGACTGCCCATGCTGAAGATGAACAGATTGACGCCGTACGACAGCAGGCACAGGCCCATGACCACCTGGAACGTCCGTGGCCGTAGCACTAGCCAGACACCGGACGCGGCCAGTACGCCGATGGCGATTGCGATGACTTCTTCCATCAGACGGCTCCTTTCGTGGCGACGGATCTGGGCTGGGCAGCGGTTTTATGGCCGCGTACCGATTGGTGGCCGAGGGCGGTGAGGATCAACAGCGTCGAGCCGACCACAACCGAGTACACGCCGATGTCGAAGAACAGTGCGCTGGCGATGTGAATGTCGCCTAACACTGGCAGTTCGGCATGCCAGGTGTGGGTGGTCAGGAACGGATAACCGACCGCCATCGCCCCGAGCCCGGTGACCGTGGCGAACAGCAAACCGGTGCCCATCCAGCGCAGTGGGCGCAGGCTCATTTGTGCCTCGACCCACTGCGTGCCGGCGACCATGTATTGCAGGATGAACGCCACCGACATCACCAGCCCCGCGACAAACCCGCCGCCCGGCTGGTTGTGGCCGCGCATGAACAGGTAGATCGAGACCACGAACGCAATCGGCAACAGCATGCGCACCAGCACCGCCGGCACCATCATGAAGCCGAGTGCGGTGTCGCTGGCGTGACGCGGGTTGACCAGATCGGTGACCACGTCGGGCGCGAGCAAGCGCTGTTGCGCCGGCAGTTGCAGGCTTTCTTTCGGCGGGCGGAAGCGTCGCAACAGCGCGAACACAGTCAGCGCCACGGCCACCAGCACGGTGATTTCGCCGAGGGTATCGAAGCCACGGAAGTCCACCAGCATCACGTTGACCACGTTGCTGCCGCCACCTTCCGGCAGGGCTCGGCTGAGGTAGAACGAGGAAATATCGTTGGGTGTCTGGCGCGTCAGCATTGCGTACGACAGCAACGCCATGCCGCCCCCGACGGCGATCGACAGCAGCAAGTCGCGCAGACGCCGGATGCGTGCCTTGCGCAGGCTGCTCGGCAGCGGCGAAACCTCTTCGATCCGTCGCGGCAACCAACGCAGGCCCAGCAGGATCAGCACCGTGGTCACCACTTCAACCACCAGTTGCGTCAGCGCCAGGTCTGGCGCCGAGAACCAGACAAACGTGATGCACGTCATCAAGCCGCAAACACTGACCATGGTCAGGGCCGCGAGCCGGTGATACTTGGCTTGCCACGCCGCGCCGAGGGCACAGGCAATCGCCAGCAGCCACAAGGTCACGAACACGATCGAGCCCGGAATCTTCGGCCGGTCACCCCAGCTCAGGCTGCTGTGCAGCATCGGGATCAACCCGGCCAGCACGGCGGCGAGCACCATCAGGAACAATTGGGTTTGCAGGCGTCTGGTGCTGATCCGTCGCTCCAGACGACGGGCTAGGCGCATCATGATCACCAGGCTGCGCTCGAACAGGCGCTTGCCGTTGAGCAGGCCAATCACCGGCGGGTATTTGAAACGCCCGTGCTTGAACTGGTTGCGCAGCAGCAGGTAGAGCACGATGCCGCCGGACATGGCGATCAGGCTCATGATCATCGGCGCGTTCCAGCCGTGCCAGATCGCCAGGCTGTATTCAGGCAAGGTGCCGCCGACGACGGGCAGGGCAGCGGCAGCCAGTAACGAGCCGACCACTTGCGCCGGGAAAATCCCCACGATCAGGCAGGTGAACACCAGCAATTCCACCGGCGCACGCATCCAGCGTGGCGGTTCGTGCGGGGTGTGCGGCAGGTCGGTGGCGGTCGGGCCGAAGAACACATCAACCGTGAAGCGCAGCGAATAGGCGACGCTGAACGTGCCGGCGATGGTCGCGACGATGGGCAGGGTCAACTCGATCCAGGCGGTCGCGTTGATGAACACGGTTTCGGCGAAGAACATCTCTTTCGACAGGAAACCGTTGAGCAACGGCACGCCAGCCATCGAGGCACTGGCGACCATGGCCAGCGTCGCGGTGAACGGAATCAGTTTGATCAGGCCGCTGAGTTTGCGAATGTCGCGTGTGCCGCTTTCGTGGTCGATGATCCCGGCGGCCATGAACAGCGATGCCTTGAAGGTGGCGTGGTTGAGGATGTGAAACACGGCGGCCACGGCAGCCAGCGGACTGTTCAGGCCCAGCAGCAGGGTGATCAGGCCGAGGTGGCTGATGGTCGAGTACGCGAGCAGGCCTTTGAGGTCGTTCTGGAACATCGCGCAGTACGCGCCGAGTAACAGGGTGCAGGCACCGGCGCCGCTGACGATGTAGAACCATTCCTCGCTGCCGGACAACGACGGCCACAGCCGCGCCAGCAGAAACACCCCGGCCTTGACCATGGTCGCCGAGTGCAGATACGCAGAGACCGGTGTCGGCGCCGCCATCGCGTGGGGCAACCAGAAGTGGAAGGGGAATTGCGCGCTTTTACTCAGGGCGCCGATCAGAATCAGGGGAAGCAGAAGAGGGTAGAGGGCATGTGCGCGAATCAGATCGCCGGCGGCCAGGACCTTGTCCAGGTCATAGCTGCCGACCACATGGCCAAGCAGCATGACCCCCGCCAACAGGCACAAACCGCCCGCGCCAGTGACCATCAGCGCCATGTAAGCGCCGCGTCGCGCATCGGCGCGGTGGTGCCAATAGCCGATCAACAGGAATGAAAAGAGGCTGGTCAACTCCCAGAAAAACACGATCTGGATCAGGTTTCCGGAAATCACCAGGCCGAGCATGGCGCCCATGAACGCCAGGAAAAACGCGAAGAACCGTGGCACCGGATCATCCGGCGACATGTAATAGCGGGCATACAAGGACACCAGCGTGCCGATGCCCAGCACCAGCATCGAGAACAGCCAGGCAAATCCGTCCATGCGCAGAACAAAGTTCAGGCCGAGGCTGGGTAGCCAGAAAAACTCTTCGCGAATGACGCCACCATGGGCGATCTGCGGGTACAGGAGTGCGACCTGGACGGTGCCTATAAGGGCAACGACGCCAGCCAACAAAGATTCAGTGTTACGCGCGTTGTGCGGCAGCACGGCTGCCAGACAGCTGCCAACAAAGGGCAGAAGCAGTAGAACTATCAGGGACATAGGCTTCTAATCTGCGGAAGTTTGTGAAGCATCATACGTGCCAGTCCCCGGATCACCAAACGGCAAGCTGTGGCAGAATCCTACAAGGTAGACGGAAAATGCCTGATTCACATTGTTTCAGAGGGCTGTGTTCAACGGGGCTGGACCCTTTGTGAGCCGGCTTGCTCCCACAGGTTAAGGCGAGGTTTTGCGGATACATCCGATCCCTTGTAGGAGCCGGCTTGCTGCGGGCGGCGTTCCGACGATGGCGTCCTAATGGCCGGCGTGTTTCTTTGATGGTGTACATATCCATTGCTGCGGTAACGGCCACTTATGGTTTCGCCCTTACGGCGAGTCACTTGGAAGAGCCCCAAGTAACCAAGGGCTCTTACCCCTTTCGTTCGGTGCCTCGCCCAGGCTCGGCATGGCCTCGCTCCGGTCCTGCTCCGTGGGCCCGCCGCCATCGGCCATCCATGGCCGGGGGCGGCTAACCCGGCATCCATGCCGGGTTGCCCACTGCGCAGAACCTCCACTCGGCCTCTCGAGGGGGCGCTC
>NZ_JAHBDB010000001.1:0-139007 GCF_019956105.1 Pseudomonas sp. BF-RE-25 | reverse complement strand
GGCGATAGCGGTGGCACATTCAACATTGATGTGACTGACACACCGCTATCGCCAGCAAGCCGGCTCCTACAAGGGTAATCAGTGACCGGCGACGATGCGGGTTGAACTCGTGGCATACACCGGGCCGAGGCGATCGAGGCGGCCGCTCCAGGCGGTCAGCGCCAGCGCCACCAACACCACCAGACCACCGATCCATGCGGTATGGATCAGGCCCATGTGAGCGACGATCAAACCACCGCCCCACGCGCCACCGGCAATGCCGAGGTTGAACGCCGCGATGTTCAGGCCGGAAGCCACGTCCACCGCATTCGGCGTGTGATGTTCGGCCTGACGCACCACATACACCTGCAAACCCGGCACGTTGCCGAAAGCGACCGCGCCCCAGACCAGCACGGTGGCCAGCGCCAGCCACGGGTTGCCGGCGGTGAAGGTCAACACGAACAACACAGCAGCGAGCAGGGCGAAGATGATTTTCAGGGCTTTGATCGGGCCGCGTTTGTCGGCCAGTTTGCCGCCCCAGATATTACCGACGGCAACCGAGATGCCGTACACCAGCAACACCAGGCTGACGGTGCCGGCGCTGAAACCAGAGATGTCTTGAAGAATCGGCGCAAGGAACGTGAAGGCGATGAACGAACCGCCGTAACCGACCGCCGTCATGGCATACACCAACAGCAAGCGCGGTTGTTTGAGGACCTGCAACTGTTCCAGCAGCGAAGCCGGTTTGCTGTGGGTGATGTTTTTCGGCACGTAGAGCAGGCTGCCGATGAACGCAATCACACCCAAAGCAGAGACGGCGAGGAAGGTTTCACGCCAGCCGAAATGCTGACCGATGAACGTCCCCAACGGTACGCCGGTGACCAGCGCCACCGTCAGACCGGTGAACATGATCGCAATCGCGCTGGCGGCTTTTTCCTTCGGCACCAGGCTGGTGGCGATGGTCGAGCCAATCGAGAAAAACACCCCGTGGGCCAGGCCGGTGACGATTCGCGCAATGATCAGCGATTCGTAGCTCGGTGCTTTCCACGCCAGCAGGTTGCCAAGGGTGAACAGCACCATCAGCGACAACAGCAGCATTTTGCGCGGGACTTTGCCGGTGAGGGCGGTCAGCACCGGGGCACCGATGGCAACGCCCAGGGCATAGAGGCTGACCAGCAGGCCGGCGGACGGCAGGCTGACGCCGAGGTCGGCGCCGATAGTGGGTAACAAGCCAACGATGACGAACTCGGTCGTCCCGATGGCGAAGGCGCTGAGGGTCAGCGCGAGCAAGGCAATGGGCATGGCTGCAACTCCGGTGGGTTGATTGATGGAGCGCAGTGTCGGGGATTGGGTTGTGCGGAAAAATAGAGGTATTGGCATTTGATATTTGCCCTGAACGCAAATATCACCTCGATGGAAACACGCAGCCCTTTGTAGGAGCCGGCTTGCTGGCGAAGGCGGCCTCAAATGCACCGCCGTTCTCGAGGGCCTCATCGCCAGCAAGCCGGCTCCTACAAGGGTTGCGTGTAATCCAGGTTTTTTATGTGGCACCGGACCTGTAGGAGCTGGCTTGCCAGCGATGGCGGCCTCATATACGCCGCCGTTTTTGAGGGCCTCATCGCCGGCAAGCCGGCTCCTACAAGGGTTGCGTGTAGTCCGGGGTTTTTATGTGGCCCCGGACCTGTAGGAGCTGGCTTGCCAGCGATGGCGGCCTCATATGCGCCGCCGTTTTTGAGGGCCTCATCGCCGGCAAGCCGGCTCCTACAAGGGTTGCGTGTAGTCCGGGGTTTTTATGTGGCACCGGACCTGTAGGAGCCGGCTTGCCGGCGAAGAGGCCGGCCGTGACAGCGTCAATGCCGGATCAGCTTGTTGCGTATTTCACTCGTCGATTCCACCCAGAAAACCTGCTGGCCAGCGATCTCGGCAGCCACCGGCAAACCATCGCGGTACACCAACCGATTACTCGCCAGTGCCGGCACTTTCGCACCGGGTAGCAGCGTGCCGGCGAGATTCAGCGGATCAACCCCGCACACGGCAATCAGACTCCCGTCATGCGCCCGCCGCCGCACTTCGCGCAGTAACGGAATCGCCTCGGGCAAGGCGAACTGTTCACCGGCCAAACCACTGACAAACCGCCCGCCGCGAATCTCGCCGCGAGCCTCCAGCCGATGGAACGTGCGCAGCAATTCGCGCCAGCTCGGCAACCAGTCTGCTTCGCGTTCCAGCAGGCGCCAGAACACCACGCCGTAGCGGCGCAGCAAGGTCATGGCAATGTGTTCCAGGGTGTCGCTCGGCGTTGGATGTTTGTTATCCACCACCTGCGCTGGCGCCCCGCGTCGAAGCAAGGCCCAGCGTCCGGCGTCATCCATGCCTCCGATAAACGCTCCGCGCCCGCGTCGGCTGCTGCGATTCTGCCGTTTATTGGCCGGCGTGATCAGCGCCCGTAAACCGGCAAAACTGTCGGCGTTCACCAGCCCGGCGCCGACCAGTTCCTGCAAGGCGATTTCCAGCTCCGAGCGCAGCAGATGAGCCTCGTAAATCAGCTCATCGAAAAACAACGCGCCGTGTTGGCTGAGGGCTTGGTAAACCTTTTGAGTTTTGGGCGACAGGTCGCTGACCGGTGTCTGTTCAGTCAGACCGCTCCATAACCCGACCTGGCTGCGCGGCAGCAACACAATCGGCGTGCTGCGCAGCGCCGTGCTGGCGCTTTTGTTGTGCGCGGTCAGGCGCGTCCAGACCAGTTTGCCACTACGGCACAGGTCATCCAGCCAACTCGCTGAATAGCCTTTGATCCGCGCTGGCAGAATGTCGCTGTCCCAGGCTGAAGCGGCGGCGGGATAGCCTTCGAACTGAGCGACGATGGCGGGCAGCACCGCATTGCCCTGGCCTTGGGTCGAGGCAGAAAGATGCTGCCAGTCGAACAGGAATCGCATGAAATCCTGCAACGCCACAGGCTCGATTTCTCGCCGCAGACGCTTGACCGTGTAGCGATGAATTCGCGCCAGCAGATGCCGCTCGCACCATTCTTC
The DNA here is from genome assembly GCF_019956105.1 of Pseudomonas sp. BF-RE-25. Taxonomy (NCBI): domain Bacteria; kingdom Pseudomonadati; phylum Pseudomonadota; class Gammaproteobacteria; order Pseudomonadales; family Pseudomonadaceae; genus Pseudomonas; species Pseudomonas sp. BF-RE-25. Next base: position 135,999 of record NZ_JAHBDB010000001.1, on the reverse strand, counting down.
CTGATCGGCGCCGGGGGTGAAGTGGCCGCGCAACACATAACCTTCGCGTTCCAGTTGCGCGAGTGCCTGGGTGACGTGAGTCGAAGGTAATCCCAGAGGTTTGGCAATCGCGCTCAGTGGCAACGGACCAAAAGCGCTGAGTCGTGCGCGGATAACTTCCAGCACCGCTTCGTCTGCTTCCCAGACGTCATTGAACCCCGGCAGCGCCTCCAGCGGTGGCGACAAATTTGCCTGTGGATAAATGGCGCGCAGGCACGTCAGCCGCTCCACCGCCAGCCACAGCAATTGCCCGGCATCGATCTGCAAACGACTGGCGCGACCGCTCTCGGCAAGGGCATTCAACCAATCAATCCACTGCGCATTGGCCTGCGCCTCGGCATCGGCGATGCACGCGAGGCTCATCAACGTCTCGTGCATTTCATCGGCATTGGTCGGCGTCGGCCAGGCCTCATCGCGCACCGCTTGAATCGCCTCGGCATCCAGCGCGCCGAGGTCGTCGGTGGACTGCGGGTCGGTCCAGCGCCGGTTGAGCACGGCTTGGGTGCGGCGCTCTTCCAGCGGCGCGTCGTCGAGAAAGGTGTAAGGCCGGGCGCTGAGAATTTCGGCGGCCAGCGGCGAAGGCGCCGGCAGGTCGCGGCTGATCAGGCGAACGTCGCCGCGTTCCATGCGCCGCAACAACGTCAGCCAGCCTTCGCAGTCCATGGCTTCGTGGAGGCAATCGTCGAGGGTCTGTTCCACCAGTGGATGATCGGGAATCTCCCGTTCGCCGGCGAGGTTTTCCACGCAGGCGATCTGGTCGGGAAACACGCTGGCGATCAGGTCTTCGCTTTTCATCCGCTGAATCTGCGGGGGGACTTTGCGCCCGCCGCTGTAACGCGGCAACGCCAATGCGACGCCGGCATTCCAGCGCCAGCGCACACCGAACAGCGGCGCATCGAGCACCGCTTGAATCAGCAGGTGTTCGGCGCTGTTGCTGTGCAGGTAGCGCCAGACATCATCGAGCTCAAAGCTGTGGCTGGTGGACAGCGACAACACGATCGCATCTTCGCTGGCGGCAGCCTGCAATTCGAAGTTGAAGGTGCGGCAGAAACGCTTGCGCAGGGCCAGGCCCCAGGCGCGGTTGATGCGGCTGCCGAAGGGCGTGTGGATGATCAGTTGCGTGCCGCCGGACTCATCGAAAAAGCGCTCCATCAGCAGCGTGTCCTGCGAGGGCAGGGCGCCCAATGTCAGGCGTGCGCGGGCGAGGTAATCCACCAGTTGTCCGGCGCTGTCGAGGTTCAGGCCGAGGGTCTCGGTCAGCCAGTCGAGGGCCGGCTGCAAGTTGCCGGGCGTGGCGCCGAGCAGGTCGTCGAGTTGCGCTTGCAGGCGCGCCACGGCGAAGGACAACTCCGCGCTGCGCCCCGGCGCTTCGCCGAGCCAGAACGGAATGGTCGGCGGCTGGCCGTGCGCATCTTCGACCCGGACCTTGCCGGCTTCGACCCGCAGGATTCGGTACGAGGTGTTGCCCAACTGAAAGACATCACCGGCGATGCTTTCCACGGCGAAGTCTTCGTTGACGCTGCCGATGTTCAGCCCTTGCGGTTCCAGCAGCACGCTGTAGTCGGCGTTGTCCGGGATGGTGCCGCCGCTGGTCACGGCGGTGAGTTTGCTGCCGCGTCGACCGCGCAAAGTACGCGTCACGGCGTCGCGGTGCAGGTACGCGCTGCGGATGCCCTGGCGACCGTTGTAGCCCTCGGCGAGCATCTGCAGCAGCGCCTGATAATGTTTTTCGTCGAGCTCAGCGTAGGGCGAGGCATTGCGGAACATCTCCAGCAGCGCGTGCTCCGGCCATTCCTGGCAACTGACCTCGGCGATGATCTGCTGGGCCAGTACGTCCAGCGGCGCTTGAGGAATCTGCAAGGTATCGAGTTCACCCCGGCGCACGCAGTCGAGCAGTGCGGTGCATTCGATCAAATCGTCGCGGGTGGTGGCGAACAATCGGCCCTTGGGCGTGCCGCCGATCTGGTGGCCGGAGCGGCCGACACGTTGCAGGAATCCGGCAATCGAACGCGGCGACGAGATCTGACAGACCAGATCGACATCACCGATATCTATCCCCAGTTCCAGCGACGCCGTGGCGATCAGCACTTGCAGGTCGCCGCACTTGAGTCGTTGTTCGGCATCGAGGCGAAACTCCTTGGCCAGGCTGCCGTGGTGGGCGGCGACTGCTTGCTTGCCGAGACGTTCGCTCAAATGCCGGCTCAGGCGTTCGGCCAGCCGCCGGGTGTTGACGAAAATCAGTGTGGTGCGGTGTTCGCGGGCGAGGACGGCGAGGCGGTCGTAGACCAATTCCCAGACATCGTTGGCCATCACCGCCGACAGCGGCACCGGCGGTACTTCGATGCCTAGATCCCGTGGACGGGCGTGGCCGATGTCGATGATTTCGCATGCGCGATCACGACCGACCAGAAAGCGTGAAACTGCTTCGATGGGTTTTTGCGTGGCGGACAGGCCGATGCGCATCAACGGTGCTGCGCATAACGCCTGCAAACGCTCCAGGCTCAGGGCCAGATGGCTGCCGCGTTTGCTGGCGGCGATGGCGTGGATCTCATCGACGATCACCGTGCGCGTGGTGCCGAGCATTTGCCGGCCGGAGTCGGAGCCGAGCAGCACGTAAAGGGATTCCGGGGTGGTCACCAGAATGTGCGGCGCGGTCTTGCGCATCGCCGAGCGTTCTTTTTGCGGCGTGTCGCCGGTGCGCACGGCGGTGTTGATCTGCAACTCGGGCAGGCCCAGCGCATGTAACTGTTCAGTGATGCCGGCCAGCGGGTTTTGCAGGTTGATCTGGATGTCGTTGGACAAGGCTTTGAGCGGCGAGACGTAGACCACCAGTGTTTCGTTGGGCAGCCCGTCTGCGGTTTCCAGGCCACGGTGGACCAGATCGTCGATGACGGCGAGAAACGCGGTGAGGGTTTTACCGGAGCCGGTGGGCGCGGCGATCAACGTCGAACGGCGCTGACGGATCAGCGGCCACGCCCGGGCCTGGGCGGCGGTGACCGTCGGGAAGGTGCTGCTGAACCAGGCGCTGACGGCGGGGTGGAAGCCTGCCATGGCCGCGTCCGTGGGGATGGGCAGATTCATGGAGTAATTTATGCGGGTGGGGTGAGGAAGATGCAAGTACCGCTCGGGATCTCTGCTGGCCTTCAGGGCCTCTTCGCGGGCAAGCCTCGCTCCTACAGGGGTAGGCGGTGCTCTTGTAGGAGCGAGGCTTGCCCGCGAAGAGGCCCGAAGCAGCACCACAAATCCCGGAGATCTACACTTTACGGATGACGGTTGCGCACTAAACCCGCAAAATGCAACGATTCCGGCAACTATCGACGGCACTGCCCGCGAGCGGTGCCGATAAAGCCATTGATCCAATCAGACTGGGCCTGCTGACTCTATGCGAATGCGCCTTATGTTACTGGGCGGCGGAAATGCCCTTGGGCAGGCGCTGATTCGCCTCGGTGCGGAGGAAGACATCGGTTTCCTCGCCCCCCGCCCACCGCAAGACGGCTGGGATGCCGCGAGCCTGACGCAACTGCTCGACGACACGCGCCCGGACGCGTTGATCAACCTCGCCTACTACTTCGACTGGTTCCAGGCGGAGACGGTCAGCGAATCGCGTCTGGCCGGGCAAGAGCGTGCAATCGAGCGTCTGGCCGAACTGTGCCAGCATCACAACATCGTTCTGCTGCAACCCTCGAGCTATCGGGTGTTCGACGGCTCGCGGGCGACCGCCTACAGCGAAAAAGACGAACCGGTGCCGCTGGGCCTGCGTGGTCAGGCCTTGTGGCGCATCGAGCAAAGCGTGCGCGCGACCTGCCCGCAACATGTGCTGCTGCGGTTCGGCTGGCTGCTCGATGACAGCCCCGACGGCACCCTCGGGCGTTTCCTGTCCCGTGCCGAAAAACCGGAAGAACTGTTGATGGCCGATGACCGTCGCGGCAACCCGACGCCGGTCGACGACGCGGCCCGGGTGATCATTTCGGTGCTCAAGCAACTCGATTGCGCGGCGCCACTGTGGGGCACCTACCACTACGCCGGGCACGAGGCGACCACGCCGCTGGCGCTGGGGCAGGCTATTCTCACCGAAGCCCGCGCACTGCATCCGCTGGCCATCGAAGCGCCGACCGCCCAGGCTCACGCCGCACGCCCGGACGCTGCCGAAGAGCCGCAACACGCGGTGCTGGCCTGCAAGAAAATCCTTCACACCTTCGGGATCAAGCCCCGCGCCTGGCGTGCGGCACTCCCTGGCTTACTGGACAGGTTCTATCGCCATGGCTGACGGCCCTGTTTTAATCACCGGCGGCGCGGGTTTCATCGGCTCGCACCTGACCGACGCCTTGCTCGCCAAGGGCCATTCGGTACGGATTCTCGACGACCTGTCCACCGGCAAGCGCAGCAACCTGGCGCTGGATAATCCTCGCGTCGAGCTGATAGTCGGCGACGTCGCCGATGCCGCCCTGGTCGCTCGCGCAATGGTCGGTTGCAGTGCGGTCGCGCATCTGGCAGCCGTGGCGTCGGTGCAGGCTTCGGTGGATGATCCGGTGAAGACTCACCAGAGCAATTTCATCGGTTCGCTGAATGTCTGCGAAGCCATGCGCCAGAGCGGCGTCAAACGTGTGCTGTTTGCCTCCAGCGCAGCGGTCTACGGCAACAATGGCGAAGGCCAGTCGATCGACGAAGACACGCCCAAGGAACCGCTGACGCCGTATGCGTCGGACAAGTTGGCCAGTGAACATTACTTCGATTTCTACCGTCGCCAGCATGCGCTGGAACCGGTGATTTTCCGCTTCTTCAACATCTTCGGCCCGCGCCAGGATCCGTCCTCGCCGTACTCCGGGGTGATCAGCATTTTTAGCGAGCGCGCACAAAACGGCCTGCCGATCACGGTGTTTGGCGATGGCGAGCAGACGCGGGATTTTGTTTACGTCGAAGATCTGGTCGATGTGCTGGTGCAAGCCATCGAAAAACCGCAGGTTGAAGTCGGTGCGGTCAATGTCGGCTGGAACCAGGCGACCACGCTCAAGCAAATGCTGGAAGCGTTGAAAGTGGCGGTCGGTGAACTGCCGCCAGTGAGCTACGGCCCGGCGCGTTCGGGTGATATCCGCCATTCGCGGGCGAACAATCAGCGACTGCTGGAGCGGTTTTCCTGCCCTGCTCAGACGCCGATGAGTGTCGGCCTGGCGCGGTTGTTGGGGCGCTGAGTTTTTCGCCAGCAAGAAAAAGGCGCCTGTGAAGGCGCCTTTTTTTGTAGCTCGTTCCCACCACGTGAACGATTTTAGAACTTGTAACCCAGGCCCACCATGTAGATGAACGGGTCCACGTCGACATCGACCTTGGCACGGGTGCCTTGTGCCACGGCGTTGTTTTCCACGGTGGCGGTGGTATCGATGTCGATGTAACGCACTTGGGCGTTGAGCATGATGTTGTCGGTGATCATGTAGTCGGCACCGACCTGAAACGCCATGCCCCAGGAGTTATCAGCCTTGAAGTTGCTGAAGCCATTGGCGCTGGCCTCGCTGCCGACGTGCTCGTCGTAGATCCAGGTGTAGTTGATACCGGCGCCAACGTACGGTTGGAATGCAGACTTGCCGTCCAGTGGGTAGTAGACAATGCTCAACGTCGGCGGCAGGTGTTTCAGGCTGCCGAGTTTGCCGTTCGCCGCGCCGAGGGCGGTGCCTTTGAGCTTCACGTCATGTTCGAATGGCGTGGCCGCGAGCAGCTCGATGCCCCAGTGGCTGTCGAGCATGTAAGCGAAGTTCAGACCCAGTTGCGTGTCGCTGCTCATGGTGGCCTTGCCACCCAGATCGGCGCCGGCCAACGGACCTTGATCGACCTTGACGTTGGAGCTGTCGGCTTTCGGGTTGACGGTGATTGCACCGGCACGAAGGAGGATGTCGCCGGCTTCGTGGGCATGGGCGAGCGGGGCTGCGAGCGCGAGGGCAAACAGCGAGGCGCTGAGCAAAGACTTGTGCATGGAGGCTCCAGAGGACGTTGAAAATGTTCGATGTCCAATGGTACGGAGCGGTCTGGTCCGGTCTTTTGACTCAGCTCAATGAAACGGTGATGGCACTAATTTTTGCGGAACCTTTGAGGACGCCTTCGCGGGCAAGCCTCGCTCCTACGGGTTAGCGCCACACCTGTAGGAGCGAGGCTTGCCCGCGAAGGCGTCCTTCAAATCAACACGCGAACACCAGATTCACTCCGGCAATTCATAGATATAAATCTTGTCCGCCTCCATCTGATACCCGGCATCCGCCAACTCACTGGTCGACGCTTTAACCTGCAACGCCCCCTCGATCCAATAAGGCTGATACAGCTCGTCCAGCTTCACGCCGACTTCGCTTTTGACATGCACGATCTGGTTCGACGGCGGTGGCGGTACATGGATGCAGGCGCCGAAATACGGCACCAGCAGAAACTCCGTAGTGCGGCCTTCTTCACTCACTTCCAGCGGCACGATGTAGCCCGGCAGGCGAATGTTCTGGCCGTCGAGGCTCTTCACCACCGGTGCATTGGGCATGTCCTGTTTCGCGGCTGGCGCCGACTCGGCGGACAGCGCGCTGCCCATCTGCGAGAGGTCGTGCAGGGGTGTCATGTTCGGCACTTCCGGTGCGGCGTCCGGCGGGATCATTTCCGACCAGGTCAGCTCTTTCGGCTCGGCGGCCCACAGCGGCAAGGCGACCAGCATCAACAGCGCAAGCAGAGCGCGGGGCATCATTAACGTCCTCATAGTCGGATCGACAGGCCATCGGCCAGGGATTGGCGATACGCGCGCCACGCCGGCACGCTGCCCATCAGCAGCGCGGCGATCAGGATGCCACCGAGCAGCGTCCATTCATATTCGCTGGGCCACGCCAGCGGCAGAAACAGACCGTAATTGGCCTGTACGTAGCCTTGCGCAGCGGCGATGCCCACATAAAGCAGGGCCACGCCGGCGATCACGCCTGACAACGCCAGGGCGAACGCCTCCAGCACCAGCAACGTCGCGATGTGCCATGGCCGCGCGCCCACCGAGCGCAGAATAGCCATCTCGCGCCGACGTTCATTGAGGCTGGTGAGAATCGCCGTGAGCATGCCGATCAACCCGGTCAGCACCACAAACAGCGAGACCACGAACAAGGCTTTTTCTGCGGTGCTCATCAAACTCCACAACTCTTGCAGCGCCACGCCCGGCAGGATCGCCAGCATCGGTTCGCCACGGAATTCGTTGATTTCGCGCTGCAGGGCAAAGGTCGAAATCTTGCTGTTGAGGCCCAGCATGAATGCGGTGATCGCTTGCGGCGTCAGGTCCATGTTGCGTGCCTGATCAGCGCTGATCCGACCGTTGCCGCGCGCCGGCACGCCGTTGTGCCAGTCGATGTGAATCGCTTCCATGCCGCCGAGGCTGATGTGCAATGTACGGTCCACCGGTGTGCCGGTGCGTTTGAGAATGCCGACCACCGTGAACGGTTTGTCATCGTGCTTGACCAGGCTGATCATCGCCACGCCGTGGGCCAGCACCAGTTTGTCGCCGAGTTTGTAGTGCAGTGCATCGGCCACTTCGGCGCCGAGCACCACTTCGAACGGATCGGTGGCGAAGGCGCGACCGTCAGCCAGTTCCAGGTGTTGTTGATGACCGTACTGGTAATGCTCGAAGTACGCCTCGGTGGTGCCCATCACCCGATAACCGCGATGGGAATCGCCCAGCGACATCGGGATCGCCCACTTCACTTTCGGGTTGTTGGCGAAGTGCTCGAAGCTGTCCCAGCGGATGTTGTTGGTGGCATTGCCGATGCGGAACACCGAGTACAGCAGCAGGTTCACTGAACCGGAGCGGGCGCCGACGATCAGGTCGGTGCCGCTGATGGTGCTGGCAAAACTGGCCTTGGCTTCGGTGCGCACGCGCTCCACGGCCAACAGCAGGCAGACCGACAGGGCGATGGCGAACGCGGTCAGGATCGCGGTGAAGCGGCGGTTAGCCAGGCTGGCCATGGCTAGACGAAACAAATACATCTCAAACCTCTGCAGGCGTGGCGGCGCGATTGAGTTCGGCCAGCGACAGGTTGCGATCGAACAACGGCGCAAGGCTTTGGTCGTGACTGACGAACAACAGGCTCGACCCGGCTTCGCGGCATTCGGCGAACAACAGGCGAATGAAGTTTTCGCGGGCGTCGTAATCCAGCGCGGAAGTCGGTTCGTCGGCGATCACCAGCTCCGGCTGACCGATCAACGCACGGGCGGCGGCGACGCGTTGTTGTTGGCCGATGGACAGTGAATCGGCGCGGCGACCGAGGATGCTTTCATCCTTCAAACCCAAATGAGCGAGCAAGGTTGCCGCCGCCTGATCGACGCTGCCATGGCGCTGGATCGCCCGTTCGGCGCGCAGCCTGGAGAAGTGGCAGGGCAGCTCGACGTTCTCGCGCACCGAGAGAAACGGCAGCAGGTTGAACTGCTGGAAGATGTAGCCGGTGTGATCGACGCGAAAGCGATCACGCGCGCCGGCACCGAGTTCGGTCAGTTCCTGGCCGAGCAGGCGAATGCTGCCGCGATCGGGCTTTTGCACGCCACCGAGCAGGCCGAGCAGGGTGGTCTTGCCGCTGCCGCTGGGGCCTTTGAGGAACAGGGTTTCACCCGGTTCCAGGCGAAAGGCCGGGATGTCCAGCAGCGGCGGGTGGCCGGGCCAACTGAAGCCCAGGTCGGACAGTTCGATGAGTGCTTGGGTCATAACACCGGTTTCATTGGGTTGTCTCAATTTCACATGCAACACCAATCCCTTGTAGGAGCGAGGCTTGCCCGCGAAGGCATACTGCCAGTCGACATCAATGTTGAATGTGACGACCTCTTCGCGGGCAAGCCTCGCTCCTACAGGGGGGGGGGCGGTGGGTTCAGAATTTCAGGGCGGCCGCCTTGGCCGTCACTTCTACCCCTTGCTGCCCGCTCGGGCTGATCAGTTGTACCTGAATTTTCTGGGTCGCCGGGAACGTGTTGAAAAGGTTTGCCAGATCCAGGGTTTTCAGTGCGCCCGGCGTCGCGCAGGTGAACTGGTAATGAGCGTGGATTTCGCTGTGGTCGTGGTGATGCTCGTCTTTGGCATCGTCGTCATGATCATCATCGGCATCCGGCTTGTCACCGAACAGCGGGCTTTCCAGTTCCTGAGTCGCGACCACGCAACCCGCCGCTTTCGGCAGGCTGAACAGGGCCAGCGGTTTTTCAAGTTGTGCACGGGCGGCGGCGACTTTGGCTTTGTCGGCGTCAGTGGCGGCCGCGTGTTCGAACCCCACCAGGTTCATCGCCGGGCTTTCCAGTTCCAGCTCCAGGGTCTGACCGTCCAGCGCTGCGTTCAGGCGACCGACACCATGCTCGTGGGTGCCGAGGCTGCCGTGTTCATGGTCGTGATCATGCTCATCGGCGGCATGGGCGATGGCCAGCGGCAACAGGGCAAACGGCAAAGCGAGCAGCAGACGGCGCATGGCGGGTCTCCGAAAAGTAAAATGAAGAATTTGTTATGTAATCTTATAACGTAAGTGCGGGGAGTTTGACCGGCTACTTGGCGTTGCACAAGTCCCATGGGAGCATGCAGGTCAGAAATGTGCGGGAGCGAAACCATGTTGCGTATACGCGGAAGCATCGGCGACTGGCCGGTGGATTTGACCCTGGAGATGGACGACGCTGACTGGGCGCGACTCGGCGCGCAGGTGCAGGTGGTCAAGCCAGAGGTCAGTGCAGCGCCGGCCAAACCGGTGAATCAGGATGATGCGCAGTGGCAGGTCGCAAAGGATCTGCTGCGCAAGGCCGGGCAACTGAGCGGGCCGGATTTGCTGGAGCAACTGGAAGGTTTGACTGGCAGCGCAGCGTCGGGCAAGCGCCTGCTGGTGCGGTTGCGGCATAGCGCGGAGGTGAAGGTGGAGAGTGGCGGAGATACGCCGCTGTATCGCTGGCTGTAGAAATGCGTTGTTTGTGCGGCCGCCATCGCCGGCAAGCCGGCTCCTACAGGTTCGTGCAAATCCTGTAGGAGCCGGCTTGCTGGCGATGAACGAAAACGCGGTCTATCAGTACAACGCAGCAAACAACTTGCGGCGATACGTGGTCACCAACGGGTGATCATTGCCCAACAATTCGAACACTTGCAGCAACGTCTTATGCGGCAAGCCTTCGCTGTAGCTGCGGTTACGCACGAACAGCTTGAGCAATGCATCCAGCGCCGCGTCGTACTGCTGACGGGCCAGTTGCTGGATCGCCAGTTGATACACCGCTTCATCGTCCTGCGGATTCTTCGCCAAGCGCGCCTTCAAGTCGGCGGCATCCGGCAAGTCCTTGGCCTGGCCGAGAAACTGGATTTGCGCTTTTGCACCGGCCAATGCGGCCTTGTGCTCATCGCTTTTCACCGCGTCGAGCACGGTTTGCGCTTCACCCAGCTCACCTCGTTCAGTCAGGCAGCGGGCATACAGAATCAGCGCTTTGGCGTTGGTGTTGTCTTCGCCCAGCAGCACTTTGAGAATGGCTTCTGCATCGGCGAAACGGCTCTCGTCAAACAGCGCCTGAGCCTGTTCGAACGGATCAGCCGCCGCCGGTGGCGGCATTTGTACGTGAGGCTCGAGCATGGTGCGGACGGCGGATTCCGGCTGCGCACCGGCAAAACCGTCCACTGGCTGGCCATCCTTGAACAACACCACGGTCGGCAAGCTGCGGATGCCGAAGCGAGCGACGATGTCTTGTTCCAGATCGCAGTTGACCTTGGCCAGCAGCAACTCGCCCTGATAGCTCTCGGCGATGGTCTGCAGCATCGGCATCAGCACTTTGCAGGGCGCACACCATTCGGCCCAGAAATCCACCAGCACCGGTTTGTGGAAAGAGTTCTCGATCACCGACTGGTCGAAATCGGCAGTCGTGGCGTCGAAGATGTACGGCGTTTGCTGACTCATGGGGGATCTCGTAAAAGCGTGAATGGGGCAACTATACGGCTTGGCGGGGTGTGGCTGAAAGTGTGCGCAGTCTGACAGATTGCCTTCGCGGGCAAGCCTCGCTCCTACAGGTTTAGTGCCGCTCTCAATAACGACGCGGACCTGTAGGAGCGAGGCTTGCCCGCGAAGCTTTTAAGCGCGCCGCGCGTGATACAGGCTCACATACCGAAACTCTTCCGGCTCGGCCAGATCCGGCAAGGTCATCGCTTCGAGCATTTCGATGCGTTGATACAACGGATGACGAAAATCCCTCACCCGCGAATCCGCCACCAGCGCTTCCCGGCCGCGACTCAAAAACTCATCGAGCAGCGGCAGATTCTCCCGGTCGTACAGCACATCGGCCACCAGGATCAGATCAAAGCGATCCGCCTCGGCGAAAAAGTCCGTCGAGTAACTCAGCTCCACTTCATTGAGTTCGGCATTCGCCCGACAGGCGGCAATCGCCAGCGGGTCCAGGTCACACGCCACCACTTCCAGCGCCCCGGCCTTTACCGCGGCAATCCCCGCGACGCCGGAACCGGCACCAAAATCCAGCACGCGTTTGCCTTTGACCCACTCGGGGAATTCAGCGAGGTAGCGGGCCATCGACAACCCGCTGGCCCAGCAGAAACTCCAGTACGGCGGTTCATGCAGGATCCGCCGGGTTTCTTCCGGGCTGAAGGCGCGGTCCATGTTGTCGCCGTCGATCAGCCAGAGTTTCAGGGCGGTATCGGGCAAGGCGACCGGGACAAGTTGTGCATCGCCCAGCAACTCCCCCAACGCCTGTTGCAGGTCGAGCGGTGCAATCATGGCGCTTTGACGAATTGCAGTTGACCCAGGGCCTGGGTCGTCGGCTGGGTGATGACTTGCGACGGCAGGTGCAAAATCAGTTGGCCGGACTGGCTGGCGCGGCCCCGCAGTTCCACGCGGGCACCGGCCGGAAACGAATCCGGGTTGAAGCGCAGGTGAAACGGCAATACCTGATTGGTGCCGATCAGGCTGGAGCTGGCGAGCAATTGTTGCGGGCGATCCTTTTCATCGATCACCAGCAGCGCCAATTCGACTTCGGCACCGGCCGGCACGCCTTGCAACGTGCCGCTCAATTCACGCTGATAAGCGGGCAACGGACCGAGGTTGGCGGACTCGCGGGCTTTTTTCTGCGCCGCCTGTGGAGCGGGGCCGGGCGTTGGCGGCTGGGGCTTGGGTGCATCGCTGCTGCAGGCCACCAACAGGCTGAAAAGGCTGAGCAATACGAGCGGTCTGAGTGACATTTGCGGCTCCAGCAAGGTGAAATCCATGGATCATTCTCTATAGCCAGTCTGTATACCGCAAACCCTATGGCTTGTCTTGCCACCGGGATGCGCTACCATGGCCCTCCCTTTTTTTGTTGCCTGCCACCATGCACTGTCCCTTCTGCGGTGCCAACGACACCAAGGTCATCGACTCGCGTCTGGTCGCCGAGGGCGAACAGGTGCGCCGCCGGCGCGAATGCCTGGCCTGCGGCGAGCGTTTCACGACGTTCGAAACCGCTGAACTGGTGTTGCCGCGCCTGATCAAAACCGACGGCAGCCGCCAGCCGTTCGACGAAGAAAAACTCCGCGCCGGCATGCAGCGTGCGCTGGAGAAGCGCCCGGTGAGTGTCGAGCGCCTCGAATCGTCGCTGGTGCACATCAAACACAAGCTGCGCGCCACCGGCGAGCGCGAGGTCAAGTCCCTCGTGGTCGGTGAACTGGTGATGGCCGAGCTGCAAAAGCTCGATGAAGTCGCCTACATTCGTTTCGCCTCCGTGTATCGGCGCTTCCAGGACCTCAACGAGTTCCGCGAAGAGATCGATCGCCTGGCCCGTGAGCCGGTGAAAGAATGACCACCTCCACAGAGCTTGCCATCCTCGACGCCCATTACATGGCTCGCGCCCTGGAACTGGCGCGCAAAGGCCATTACACGACGCATCCCAACCCGCGTGTTGGCTGCGTGATCGTGAAGGACGGGCAGATTGTCGGCGAAGGCTGGCACGAGCGCACCGGCGAACCCCACGCCGAAGTCCACGCGCTGCGCGCTGCGGGCGACAAGGCCCGTGGTGCCACCGCTTACGTGACCCTCGAACCGTGCAGCCACCACGGCCGCACGCCGCCTTGCGCCGATGCGCTGGTGAATGCCGGCCTCGCCCGCGTCGTCGCGGCGATGCAGGATCCGAACCCGTCGGTGGCCGGTCGTGGCATGCAGCGTCTGGCTCAGGCTGGCATTGCCATCGAAAGCGGTGTGCTGGAAGGCGAGGCACGCAAGCTCAATCAAGGCTTCCTTAAACGCATGGAACACGGCTTGCCGTTCGTGCGGGTCAAGTTGGCCATGAGCCTCGACGGTCGCACGGCGATGGAAAGCGGCGAAAGCCAATGGATCACCGGCCCGGCCGCACGTTCGGCGGTTCAACGCCTGCGCGCCCAGGCCAGCGTGGTGCTGACCGGCGCCGACACGGTGCTGGCGGATAACGCCCGTTTGACCGTGCGCGCTGACGAGTTGGGGCTGGACGCCGAGCAAACCGCATTGGCAATGAGCCGTCCGCCGCTGCGCGTTTTAATCGATGGCCGCCTGCGCGTGCCGCTCGATGCGCCATTCTTCAAGGCCGGTCCGGCGCTGGTCGCCACCTGCATGGCGATTGAAGAACAATACGCCAACGGCCCGGAATGCCTGATTGTGGCCGGTGACGATGGCTTGGTTGACCTGCGCAAGTTGCTGGTCGAACTGGCCAATCGCGGCGTCAACGAAGTGCTGGTCGAGGCCGGTCCGCGTCTGGCCGGGGCCTTTGCCCAGCAAGGTCTGGTGGACGAATTCCAGATTTTCATCGCCGGCAAGTTCCTGGGCTCTTCGGCCCGACCATTGCTCGACTGGCCGCTGGCGCAGATGAAAGACGCGCCCGAGCTCAAAATCACTGAAATCCGCGCGGTTGGCGATGACTGGCGAGTCATTGCCATTCCTGCGCCATCGGCGAGCGTATAATTCCGGGCCTGCGCCACGCGACGGCCCTGTTCTCGAGGAGGACTTCATGTTTACCGGCATCATCGAATCCATCGGCAGTATTCGTGCATTGACCCCAAAAGGCGGAGATGTGCGGGTCCATGTAGAAACCGGCAAGCTCGATCTGAGCGACGTCAAACTGGGCGACAGCATCGCGGTCAACGGCGTGTGCCTGACGGCCGTTGAGCTGCCAGGCAACGGCTTTGCCGCGGACGTCAGTCGCGAAACCCTCGACTGCACCGCCATGAACGACCTGAAAAGCGGCAGCCCGGTCAATCTGGAAAAAGCCCTGACCCCGACCACTCGCCTCGGCGGGCACCTGGTCAGCGGTCACGTCGATGGCGTGGGCGAGGTGGTTGCCCGCACCGAGAACGCACGTGCCGTGGAATTCCGCATCCGTGCACCGAAAGAACTGGCCAAGTACATCGCCCACAAAGGCTCGATCACCGTCGACGGCACCAGCCTGACCGTGAACGCGGTCGATGGCGCCGAGTTCCTGCTGACGATCATTCCGCACACCCTGAGCGAAACCATCATGGCGTCGTACCAGCCGGGTCGTCGGGTGAATCTGGAAGTGGACTTGCTGGCCCGTTACCTGGAGCGCCTGTTGCTGGGCGACAAGGCCGCAGAGCCAACCTCCAGTAACATTACCGAAAGCTTTCTGGCCGCCAACGGCTACCTCAAATCCTGACCCAAGGGGGTGCCTTGTGGCGCTCAATAGCATCGAAGAACTGGTTGAAGACATCCGCCAAGGCAAGATGGTCATCCTCATGGATGACGAAGACCGCGAGAACGAAGGCGACCTGATCATGGCCGCCGAGTGCTGCCAGGCCGAACACATCAATTTCATGGCCAAGCACGCCCGTGGCCTGATCTGCATGCCGATGAGCCGCGAGCGCTGCGAAACGCTGAAGCTGCCGCTGATGGCGCCACGCAACGGTTCCGGTTTCGGCACCAAGTTCACCGTGTCCATCGAAGCCGCCACCGGCGTGACCACCGGCATCTCCGCAGCCGACCGTGCGCGCACCGTGCAGGCCGCTGCCGCGAAAGACGCCAAGGCCGAAGACATCGTCAGCCCCGGCCACATCTTCCCGCTGATGGCCCAGGCCGGTGGCACCCTGGCTCGCGCCGGCCACACTGAAGCTGCCTGCGACCTCGCGCGCATGGCCGGTTTCGAGCCGAGCGGCGTGATCTGCGAAGTGATGAACGACGACGGCACCATGTCCCGTCGCGCCGAACTGGAAGCTTTCGCCGCCGAGCACAACATCAAGATCGGCACCATCGCCGACCTGATCCACTACCGGATGATCCACGAACGTACCGTTCAGCGGATTGCCGAGCAGCCTCTGGACAGCGAACTGGGCCAATTCAATCTGGTGACCTATCGTGATTCCGTGGAAGGCGACGTGCACATGGCCCTGACCCTGGGCACCGTGTGCGCCGAAGAACCGACCCTGGTTCGCGTGCATAACATGGACCCGCTGCGCGACCTGTTGATGGTCAAGCAACCGGGCCGCTGGAGCCTGCGCGCCGCCATGGCCGCGGTTGCCGAGGCTGGCAGCGGCGTGGTGCTGTTGCTCGGTCACCCGCTCGATGGCGACGTGTTGCTGGCGCACATCCGCGAAACCGCCGATCACGCAGCCGTGAAAAAACCGACCACCTACAGCATCGTCGGTGCCGGTTCGCAGATCCTTCGGGACCTGGGCGTGCGCAAAATGCGCCTGATGTCTGCGCCAATGAAATTTAATGCGATATCCGGTTTCGATCTGGAAGTTGTAGAATACGTGCCCTCCGAATAATGACCGGTTGTTCCCGGCCTTGTATTCGCGGTTCAAATATCACTGAGGGACGCGTAGAAGACGCGTCCCGGCTCTTTAAGAGAACTAACGAATGACCCTGAAGACCATCGAAGGTACCTTCATCGCCCCTAAAGGCCGCTACGCTTTGGTAGTGGGCCGTTTCAACAGCTTCGTTGTTGAAAGCCTGGTCAGCGGTGCAGTTGATGCCCTGGTTCGCCATGGCGTGAGCGAAAGCGACATCACCATCATCCGCGCACCTGGCGCCTTCGAAATCCCGCTGGTTGCGCAGAAAGTCGCTCAGAAGGGCGAGTTCGCAGCCATCATCGCTCTGGGCGCGGTCATTCGTGGCGGTACTCCGCACTTCGAATACGTGGCGGGCGAATGCACCAAGGGCTTGGCCCAGGTGTCCATGGAGTTCGGCGTTCCGGTTGCCTTCGGCGTCCTGACCGTTGATTCCATCGAGCAAGCCATCGAACGTTCCGGCACCAAGGCCGGTAACAAAGGAGCCGAAGCTGCCCTGTCCGCTCTGGAAATGGTCAGCCTGCTGGCGCAGTTGGAGGCCAAGTGATTAGCGACGAAAGCGATCGTTTCAACCCGCGCGATCCAAAGCCTGCGGATGCCGGCAAGCCATCGAAAAGCGTCAAGCGTCGCGAAGCCCGTCAGCTCGCGACTCAGGCGCTGTACCAATGGCACATGGCCAGGCAATCGCTGAACGAGATCGAAGCGCAGTTCCGGGTCGATAACGATTTCAGCGATGTCGACGGCGCCTACTTCCGTGAAATCCTGCATGGGGTTCCGGCGCAGAAGGACAAGATCGACGCAGCACTCAAGCCTTGCCTGGACCTGACCATCGAAGAGCTGGACCCGGTTGAACTGGCAGTATTGCGCCTGTCCACCTGGGAACTGCTCGAGCGCGTCGACGTGCCTTACCGCGTTGTGATCAACGAAGGTATCGAACTGGCGAAAGTCTTCGGTTCCACCGACGGCCACAAGTTCGTCAACGGTGTACTCGACAAGCTGGCCCCGCGTCTGCGTGAAGCTGAAGTGAAGGCGTTCAAGCGCTGATTGGCGCTTGAACTCTTTGTCTCAGCCATGGGCGAGTTTGAGCTGATCCGCAATTTCTTCGCCGCCGCGCCTTGTGCGCAGGGCGGCGAAGGCGTTGCCCTCGGGATCGGCGATGACTGCGCCTTGCTCGCTGTTCCCCCCGGGGAGCAGCTGGCGATTTCCACCGACACGCTCGTGGCCGGTGTGCATTTCGCAGACCCCTGCGACCCGTTTCTGCTCGGTCAGCGTTCGCTGGCCGTGGCCGTCAGTGATCTGGCGGCCATGGGCGCCACCCCCGTTGCCTTTACCCTTGCCCTGACCTTGCCGACGGTAACCGCCGATTGGCTGGACGCCTATGCCCGTGGTTTGAACCGCATGGCGCAGAACTGCGGTGTCGCGCTGGTGGGGGGCGACACTACCCGTGGGCCGTTGAGCCTGACCATGACCGTGTTCGGGCGTGTGCCAAGTGGTTTGGCGTTGACCCGCAGCGGTGCGCAACCAGGCGACCTGCTGTGTGTCGGCGGTGAGCTGGGCAATGCCGCCGGTGCCTTGCCGCTGGTGCTCGGTCAGCGCACGGCTGAAGCCGCCATCGCCGATCCGCTGCTGGCGCATTACTGGTCGCCACAGCCGCAACTCGCACTGGGCCAGGCGTTGCGCGGTAAAGCCACTTCGGCGCTGGACATCTCCGATGGCTTGCTCGCCGACTGCGGGCACATCGCGCTCGCGTCGAGGGTCGGCATTCAGGTTGAGCGGGACCGCTTGCCGCTGTCGAAGGCCCTGGTGGCTTTCCTCGGTCAATCGGGCGCCGAACACGCCGCCCAGAGCGGTGGTGACGATTACGTACTGGCCTTCACCTTACCGTCCGTCGAGTTGCCGGGGTTGCTGGCAGATGGCTGGCCAATCCATGTGATCGGGCGCGTGGTCACGGGGCAGGGCGTTGTGCTGCTGGATGCCGCCGGACAAGACATCACCCCGCAAGCACGGGGCTATCAACATTTTCGGGAGACACCGTGACAGATCATCCCAAACAGGTTCCGGCGGAATTCGTACCGCCGTCGGTCTGGCGCAATCCCTGGCATTTCCTGGCGTTCGGCTTCGGTTCGGGCACCTTGCCAAAGGCACCGGGCACCTGGGGTTCGTTAGTTGCGCTACCCTTTATTCCGTTGTGGCAGATGCTGCCCGACTGGGGTTACTGGCTGATGCTGGGCATCACCATGCTGTTCGGCTTCTGGTTGTGCGGCAAAGTGGCCGACGATTTGCGGGTGCACGACCACGAAGGCATCGTCTGGGACGAAATGGTCGGGATGTGGATCACCCTGTGGCTGGTGCCGGAAGGCTGGTACTGGTTGCTCGCAGGTTTTCTGGTGTTCCGCTTCTTCGACATCCTCAAGCCGTGGCCGATTCACTGGATTGACCGGCATGTGCACGGTGGTGTCGGGATCATGCTCGACGACGTATTGGCCGGAGTGTTCGCGTGGCTGGCGATGCAGGGGCTGGTATGGATTTTCGCCTGAGTGGCGGAACAGGGAACTAGGATGGCTCGACGCTGGTTGGCTGTGATGGGTTTCGCACTGTTTGCTTCGCTCGCCCAGGCTGGGGAGGCAGTGACAACGCCATCGGTGATTCATCTGGCCAGCGAAGACTGGGAAGACTACACCGCCGCCGATGGCCATGGCCTGGGTTGGGACGTGTTGCGCGAAGTCTTCGAGCCCGCCGGCGTCAAACTGGACATCCGGACGGAACCCTACATTCGCGCCATCGGCCTGGCGCAGCGTGGAGAAGTGGACGCCTGTGTCGGTGGTTATCGGGATGACGTCAGCGATCTGCTGTATCCGCGCTGGAATTACGACACCGATCACATCTACGCCCTGGGGCTGGCCAGCAATCCTGCGCCGACGCCGCAGACGCTGGGCAACTACCGGCTGGCCTGGGTCCGGGGTTACGACTTCCAGGACTACCTGCCCAACGTACGTCGCTATAACGAGGTAATGCGGCGCACCGGTATTCTGTCGATGCTGACCCACAACCGTGTCGACTACTACATCGACGCGCTGACCGAGGTGGATTACGTGCTCCGCTGGACCAAGGATCCGTCCCAGTTCCGGCGCACGCACATCGCGGAATTGCCGCTGTACCTGTGCTTTGCCAATACGCCCAAGGCGCGAAAACTGATGGCGCTGTTCGACCAGCGAATGGACGTGCTGGTCAAAAACGGCCAGTTGAAACCGATTTTCGAACGCTGGAAACAGCCGTATCCGTTCGATCAGAATTGAACAGGGCCTTTGTAGGAGCCGGCTTGCCGGCGATGGCGTCCGTCCAGTCACTAAATTAATCGTCTGACCCACCGCTATCGCCGGCAAGCCGGCTCCTACAGGTTCTGATGCGGGGCTGTGATCAAACTTTTAGATCGTTATGCTCCATAATTCAGCCTAAGCGTCTGTAGGAACCTGCTGTTACAATGCCGCGTCTGCGAATCTCCAGTACTTATTGATCAGGAGCACACCGGTGCCTGTCGTTTTTGTCGCCGCTTCCAAGCTGCCAACGCCTTTTGCGCAATTCACCATGCACGGCTTTCTCGATGAAGAGAACGGGCGCGAGCACGTTGTACTGAGCCTCGGTGAGTTCGACGACGGTGCCCCGGTACTCGGCCGCTTGCACTCTGAATGCCTGACCGGCGATGCCTTGTTCAGCCAGCGTTGCGACTGCGGCTCGCAACTCGAGGCTGCCTTGCAGGCCATCGCCCGCGAAGGCCGTGGCGTGTTGCTGTATTTGCGTCAGGAAGGCCGTGGCATTGGCCTGCTGAACAAAATCCGCGCCTATGAATTGCAGGACGGCGGCGCCGACACCGTTGAAGCCAACGAGCGTCTGGGCTTCGCCGCCGATCAGCGCGACTACGCCATGTGCCTGCCGATGCTTGAGCACCTGGGCGTGAAATCCCTGCGCCTGATGACCAACAACCCGCGCAAGGTCAAAGCCTTGACCGACATGGGTATCGTCGTCGCCGAGCGCGTGCCGCTGCACACTGGCCACAATCCGCACAACAAACTCTACCTGGCCACCAAGGCCAGCAAGCTCGACCACATGATGGGCAACGAGCATCAGGGTGAGGTAGACCGGGCGTGACCCGCGGTCAAGTGCGTCGCCGACTGTCCGTCAGCTGGTGGCAATACCTGGCGCTGGCCCTGCTGCCGCTGTTCGTGATCAACGGCGTGTTTGGCCAGGGCGAGGCGATCCTGCCGGTGCTGGCGATGCCGCTGTTCATCGCCGGTGTGGCCTCGATGTTTGTCAGCCTGAAGTTTTTCGGTGGCTACAAACACGCACTGATCGCCACCCAGAAAGCCCTCGATACCCCTGAAGAGCCCGCCGCGTGGATTGTCCTGGCTGCCAAGCGTCGTACAGCGTTTCTGGCCGCTGGTTTACCGGCCTGGATCGGTGCGTTGGCCGTATTCGTTGGGCTTGAAGCGGTGCCGTTGGTGCTGTTGGCGCTGTCGACCACGGTGCTGTTCTACCTCTACCGTATCCCGCGTCAACTCGGCTGATGCGCCGCATCGGGCTGGCGGTTTTGCTGCTGGTCGTCAGCAGCCTGACCTCTGCGGTCGAGCGCGTCGTCAGCCTCGCGCCGTCTCTCTCTGAAATCGTCGTTGAGCTGGGTTCTGCAGATCTTCTGGTCGGCGTACTGGATGCCGGTGATCGTCCTGCTGAACTCAAAGACCTGCCTTCCGTTGGCCGTTACGGCCAGTTGGACATGGAGCGGTTGCTCAGCCTCAAACCCGATTTGTTGCTGCTCTGGCCCGGCAGTGTCGGCTCGGCCCAGCGTGAACAACTCAAGCGCCTGAACATCCCCACGTACGTCGCCGACCCCCACACTCTTGACCAACTGACCGCGCAAATCGAGGCGATTGCTACGCAGCTCGGCCGGCCCGAGCGAGGCGTGTCATTGGCCAGCGACCTGCGTCAGCGCCTTGATGCACTGCGCCAGCGCTATCGGCGGGATGAACCGCTGCGGGTGTTTTATCAGGTCTGGGATCGTCCGCTGTACACCGTCGGTGGCGGGCAGATCATCAGCGATGCACTGGACGTGTGCGGCGCGCGCAATGTGTTTGCCGACCTGACATTGCCGGCGCCGCAGGTCAGCGTGGAGGCGGTGTTGCAGCGTAATCCCGAGGTGATTCTGGCCAGTGATCAGGCGCAGCTGGAGGCGTGGAAGGCCTGGCCGCAAGTGGCGGCGGTGTCGCAGGGGCGATTGCGGTTGGTGACGGATAAAGGGCTGGAGCGGCCGAGTGGGCAGATGATCGAGGCGACGGCCAAGCTCTGCCAATTGATAGCGCCCGACCGGTGAGACCGAGGTGTGGCCTTCGCGAGCAGGCTCGCTCCCACAGTTGATCTGAGGTGTTCACAGTTTCTGTGGTCACAGGAGATCCAATGTGGGAGCGAGCCTGCTCGCGATGGGGCCAGATCTAATACTGCAAACTCAGAATCAGATCTCCGGCGTCCAGGTCACCCCAAACATCCACGCCCGACCTTCTTCGCGATACCCATACTGACTGCCGTCATGGCTGTACAACGCCCGGCTGTAACCCTTGTCCAGCAGGTTATCGACCTTCAGCTCAAGCTTGATCTCACGATTCAGCTCCCAACTGCTGCGCAGCCCCAACAGCGCATACCCGCCTAACGGCTGCTGATTGTTCTCATCGTCAAAGCTGCTACTCACCGCTTGCCAACTGGCGCCGAGACCCAGTCGATCAAACTGTCGATCCAGATCCAGGCTCAACGTCCGCCGTGCACGACGCGCCAGGGTGTGCCCGCTGTCGCGATCCCGCGGGTCGATGAACGCCACGCCAAGGTTGCTCTGCCAACCGAACAGCTCCTGCTTCAACGCCGCTTCAAACCCGTTGATCCGTGCCGAGGCGACGTTCTGCGGGCGGTTGCTGCTGCCGAAGATAATCGCGTCCTTGAGATCGGTGCGATACAGCGAGGCTTCGAGGCGGCTGTTTTCGGTTAGCTGACTGCGCCATTGCAGCTCGTAGCTTTTCGAAGTTTCAGGCTTCAGGTCCGGATTGCTGAAATTCGGGTAATACAAATCATTGAACGTCGGTGCGCGAAAGCCTTCGCTGTAGGTCAGCAGCACATCGTTGTCCGGGTTCAACGGCAGGGTGAAGGTGCCGCTCCAGCTGTTCTGGCTGCCGAACTGCTGGTTCTGGTCGCGGCGCAGGCCCAGTTCCGTGGAAAAGCTGTCGGCTTGATAGCGATGCTGGATAAATGCCGCACGGTTCCAGCGACTGTCCTCGTCGAATGCGGTGCTGCTGTTGATGCGGTCTTCGTACCAATCACCGCCGAGGATCAGGCTGTTGCGCGCGTCGAGCGTCAGGTCGTTCTGCCAGTTCACCGAGTCTCGGTAGGTGTTGAACACGCTGCGTTCATCGCTGAGCTTGTCGAAGGTCTGCTCGCGGTTTTCGCTGTGGCCGAACTCAACGCGGGTTTTCCATCGGTCGTTGATGCGCGCATCGAGGTAACTGCTGAGGCTGCTCACCGTGAATTCGTTGTAAGGCTGCTGCTGGACCGACTCGAAGGTGGTGGTATCGAAGCGACCGAACGGGTTGTCGAACGCGCTTTTGCCACGGTTATCCAGCAAGTTGGCGCCGATTTCGAGGTCATCGGTGAGGGCGTGACTCAGGCTCAGGCTCACCGACTTGTTGCGATACTCATCGTGATCACCATCGCTGGGGTACGACGCGTGGGTGCGATTGATCCCGGCGGTCTCATCGAGACTGGCGCCCAGGTTGAAGCGGGTTTGCTCATCGCCACCGGACACGCCAAGGCTGCGCTCCCACGTCTGGTTGCTGCCAAAACCCATGTGCAGACGCGGTTGCAGGCCTTGTTCGGTGCCACGACGGGTGAAAATCTGGATCACCCCGCCAATCGCATCGCTGCCATAAATCACCGAGCGGGAGCCGCGCAGCACTTCCACGCGCTCGACTTGCTCGATGTTGATGTGTTGCAGGTTGCTGTCGCCGGAAGTCGAGTTGCCGATGCGTTGACCGTCCACCAGCACCAGGCTCTGAGCGGATTTGGTGCCGCGAATGTAAACCCCCGGCAAGCTGCCGCGCCCACCGGTCTGCCCGACTTGCACACCCGGCACGCGACGCAGCAGGTCGGTGACGCTGCCCGGTTGCAGGCGGTCGATGTCGTCGCGGGTGAACACGGTGTTGGCGGCGCTGCTGTCGTTGCGCGCTTCGACCTGGCGGTTGGCGCTGATCAGCACGTCGGGCAGCTTCAGGGCTTGATCGCGTTCGAAGGTGTCGGCCAGGAGCGGGCCGGACGGCAGAAGGGTCAGCGTCAGGGCTAGGCGGGAGAGTTTCATGGGTAATCCGTAGCAAACACGGGACTTGTAGGAGCGAGGCTTGCCCGCGAAGAGGCCATAACATTCAACATTTATGTTGACCGTTAGATCGTCTTCGCGGGCAAGCCTCGCTCCTACAGGGGGAGGGGTTACTGAGCTAGCAGTTGCAGGCGTTCGCGGATCGAGGCCTCGATCCCAGCCTCATCCAGCCCGCACTCGGCCAGCATTTGCGCGGGCTTGGCGTGTTCGACGTAAAGGTCCGGCAAGCCCAGGTGCAGCACCGACTTGAGGATGTTCTCGCGGGCGAGGAATTCGCTGACCGCGCCACCGGCGCCGCCCATGATCGCGTTCTCTTCTATGGTCACCAGCAACTCGTGGCTGCCGGCGATTTCGCGAACCAGCTCTTCATCCAGCGGTTTGACGAAACGCATGTCGACTACGGTGGCCTCCAGCGTCTCGGCGACTTTCAGCGCCTCGGCCAATTGCACGCCGAACACCAGCAGGGCGACTTTGCTGCCCTGACGGCGAACCACGCCTTTGCCGATTTCGATTGGTTGCAGGTCTTTCTCGATCGTTGCGTTCGGGCCGTTGCCGCGCGGGTAACGCACCGCCGCCGGGCCGTTGTACAGATGGCCCGTGGTGAGCATTTTGCGCAGTTCGTTTTCGTCGCTCGGGGTCATCACCAGCATGCCGGGGATGCAACGCAGGAACGACAGGTCGAAACTGCCGGCGTGCGTCGGGCCGTCTTCGCCGACCAGACCGGCGCGGTCGATGGCGAACAAGACGTCGAGGTTTTGCACCGCCACATCGTGAACAAGCTGATCGTAGCCACGTTGCAGGAACGTCGAGTAGATCGCCACCACCGGTTTCGCGCCTTCACAGGCCATACCCGCCGCAAAGGTGACGGCGTGCTGTTCGGCAATCGCCACGTCGAAATAGCGCAGCGGGAAACGCTCGCTGAAGGCCACCAGGTCGGAGCCTTCTTTCATCGCCGGGGTGATGCCCACCAAGCGTGGATCGGTCGCGGCCATGTCGCACAGCCATTCGCCGAACACACCGGAATACTTCGGACCGCTGGCTTTTTTCGGCGCAGCGGCCGGAGCGTCCAGCGGTTCGAGTTTGGTGATGGCGTGGTAACCGATCGGGTCGACTTCCGCCGGGGCGAAGCCTTTGCCTTTCTTGGTGACGATGTGCAGGAACTGCGGGCCTTTGAGGTCGCGCATGTTGCGCAGGGTGGCGATCAGGGTCGGCAGGTCGTGGCCATCGATCGGGCCGATGTAGTTCCAGCCCAGCTCTTCGAACAGCGTGCCGGGAACCAGCATGCCTTTGGCGTATTCTTCGGTGCGACGGGCGATTTCCCAGGCGCCGGGCAGGCGCGACAGGACCTTTTTGCTGCCTTCACGCATGCTCGCGTAGGTGCGGCTGGAAAGGATTTTCGCCAGGTAATTCGACAAACCACCGACGTTGCGCGAGATCGACATGTCGTTGTCGTTGAGGATCACCAGCATGTTGGCGTCCACTTCCGGCGCGTGGTTCAGCGCCTCGAACGCCATGCCGGCGGTCAACGCGCCGTCGCCGATCACGGCAATCGCCTTGCGATCACTGTTTTGCAGGCGGGCGGCAATGGCCATGCCCAGCGCAGCGCTGATCGACGTGCTGGAGTGGCCGACGCCAAAGGTGTCGTACTCGCTCTCGGAACGACGCGGGAAGGCGGCGACGCCATCCTTCTGGCGCAGGGTGCCCATGCGCTCGCGACGGCCGGTGAGGATCTTGTGCGGATAGGCCTGATGACCCACGTCCCACACCAGCCGGTCGTCCGGGGTGTCGAAGACGTAATGCAACGCGATGGTCAGCTCGATGACGCCCAGGCCGGCACCGAAATGCCCGCCGGTCTGACCGACCGTGTAGAGCAATTCCAGGCGCAACTCATCGGCCAGGGTTTCCAGCTCGGCTTCGCCTAACCGGCGCAGGCCGTCCGGCGTGTTGGCACGGTCGAGCAGGGGCGTGGTCGGGCGCTTGCGGGGAATCTCATGAAACGTCGTGGGCATCAGGCGAATCGTTATAGGTATAGAAGAGGCGGCAGTTTACCTGATGCATCGGCCCCTGCCCACGCGTTGCTCTTTTTTGGCGGATACGCTGTCAGCTGCGCCGTTCGACGATATACCGGGCCAAATCGCGCAATGGCTCGGCGGCCGCGTCAAACGGTCGCAGCGCATGCAGGGCCTGATCGCGCAGTTCCAGCGCGTAGGCTTTGGCCGCATCGAGGCCGAGCAGGGCCGGGTAGGTCGGTTTGTCGCGCGCGATGTCGGCGCCCTGGCGTTTGCCGAGGGTTTCGGTATCGCTTTCGACGTCGAGAATGTCGTCCTGCACCTGGAAGGCCAGGCCGATGGCCTGTGCATAAGTCTGCAAGGACTTCAGTTCGTCTTTCTCGGCACGACCGCTGGCGAGGGCGCCGAGTTTGACGCTGGCCTCGATCAGCGCGCCGGTCTTGTGCCGGTGCATGTATTCGAGGGCTTTCTGATCGAGCTTCAAGCCGACCGAGCCGAGGTCGATGGCTTGACCGCCGACCATGCCGGCTGGGCCTGCTGCCAACGCCAGCGCGCTGACCATTTGCAGGCGGATCTCAGCGTCCGACGAGCTCAGGCGCGGGTCGAGCAGGGCGCTGAAGGCCAGGCTCTGCAAGCCGTCACCGGCGAGAATCGCGCAGGCTTCATCGAATTTTTTGTGGGTGGTCGGCTGGCCGCGACGCAGATCGTCGTCGTCCATCGCCGGCAAATCGTCGTGCACCAGCGAATAAGCGTGGATCAGTTCCACCGCGCAGGCAGCGCCGTTGGCTTGCTCGGGCTTGCCGCCCAGCGCTTCGCACGCTGCGTAGGCCAGCAGCGGACGTACGCGTTTGCCGCCGTTCATCACGCTGTAGCGCATGGCTTCGTAGAGCCGCGCGAGTTCCGGGCTTGGTGCGTTGAACAGGGTTTCCAGTGCCGCGTTGACGCGGGCCTGGCTCGTCGCCGAATACGCTGCAATCATTCTGGTTGATCCGCGTCGAAGGGTTCCTCGGCGAGTTCGCCATCACGTTCGAGCAGCACTTGAACCTTCTGCTCGGCCTGGGCCAGCGCTGCCTGGCAATCACGGGTCAGACCGATGCCTTGCTCGAAAGCCGTCAGCGAGTCTTCCAGCGACAGTTCGCCGTTCTCCAGTCGCTCTACCAGCGTTTGCAGGTCGGCGAGGGATTGTTCGAAATCCAGTGCAGCTTTTTTGCGGGCCATGGCGGCGATTTCCGGTTGACGTTAAACCGGCGCGACACTAGCAGACATGGGGGTTATGGGCAAATGAGGGCATTGTTTGTTGTGCGGTTGGTTGGGGGGATATCCGTTTTTGCGGTAACGGCGGCTGGCGGTTTCGCCCTTGCGGCGAGTCACTTGGAAGAGCCCCAAGTAACCAAGGGCTTTTGCCCCTTTCGTTCGGTGCCTCGCTGTGGTCCTGCTCCGGTCCTGCTCCGTGGGCCCGCCGCGATCGGCCATCCATGGCCGGGGGCGGCTAACCCGGCATCCATGCCGGGTTGCCCACTGCGCAGAACCTGCGCTCGGCCTCTCGAGGGGGCGTGTACCTCAAGATCAAAAGCGGAAGGCGAGCTAACGCTCGGCCTGATGAGTGGTGAAAATCAATAGCAAACGCGATTCCCTGTAGGAGCCAGCTTGCTGGCGATGGCGGTGGGTCAGGCAATGAGTGCGTGACTGAATGGACGCCATCGCCGGCAAGCCGGCTCCTACAGGGGGATGCGTACGAACAAAGAGCCAGGTCGGCTGGCAGGCCGCCTCGTTTTTGCTTTGGCTTTTGATCTTGATCTGCCCCGTCGGAAGGCCGAGTGGAGGTTCTGCGCAGTGGGCAACCCGGCATGGATGCCGGGTTAGCCGCCCCCGGCCATGGATGGCCGATCGCGGCGGGCCCACGGAGCAGGACCGGAGCGAGGGTATGCCGAGCCTTGGCGAGGCACCGTACGTCAGGGGCGCAGGCGCTTGGTTACTTGGCGCTTTTCCAAGTAACCCGCCGTAAGGGCGGAACCAATAGCCGTCGTTACCCCAGTAATGGATATGTACACCATCAAAAAACTCGTCACCAGACACACAGCCTTCGCGAGCAAGCCCGCTCCCACAAGGGCACCGGATACATCCGCAGGACCACCCCGCTAACTGCTTTCTCAGGTAACAGCACTACTGCAGTGACGAGGATTATTCGGCCCACACCCAACAATCATCGTGATCCCTCCCGCAATTCAAGATGTATCCGATTGTTAAAAACCCGCCAAATGGCTAACCTTCGCGCCTTCTACGACCCAATAGTCACGGGTCTTTCTGACGAAACGCAGTATTTGGATCTGTAACGCGCCGAGGATCAGGCGCAAGGTTTCGTTATGCATGGCAGGAGGCATCACATGCGTTCATTTCTTCTATTGCTGATGGGGTGGGTCTGCGCGACCGCCGCCTGGGCCGAGCCGACAGCCGAGCTGTCGGAACCGGTGGGCGGCTGGCGCTACAACGGCCTGCTCGATCGCAGCGAAAACCCGCAAGTCGCCTACCCAACGCCGCCCATCGACCGGGGCGTACAGCGCAATCGCACGATGATCGAAGGCCAGCTCAAGGCCATCGGCACTCAGCACGGACCACACACGCTGGCGGTCAACGGCAATCCTCTGAACCTGTACACCGACGACCAGGGACGTTTCGCCCGGCCCTACGCGTTTGGCGCGGGCTCCAACAGCGTCGAAGTGCGCAGCGCCGAAGGCCAGTCCCTCAAGCGCGTCCAGTTCTATGAGGCCAATAACCTGCGTACCCCGGCGCGGATTCGCGTGGTGCTGGGTTGGGACGATCCGAAAGCCGAGCTCGACCTGCACATCATTACCCCCGACGGCCAACATGCGTTCTGGGCTCGCCCGGCGATGAGCAACGGCGGCGGCCTCGACCCGGACGGCGTCGACGGCCCCGGCCCGGAAATGTTCACCATGACCGCGCCGCTGCATGGCACCTATCTGGTTTACGTGAACTATTGGGGCAACTTCGGCAGCGGCGGCTATAACTTCGATGAGACCAGCAACCAGAACGAGGTGATCACCTCGCAGATCAACCTGGTGCTGAACGAAAACACCGTCGACGAAAAACGCGAGACCTTCATCGTGCCCCTGCGCGCGATCGGTGACCTGCTGCTGGTCAAGACTTTCAACTATTAAGCATCCCGCACCACGGATGAACTGGGCGTTGTGAACATGAGCGATAACACTGTTACCCCGGCTGCTGACGCACCTGCTGCCAAACCTTCCCGGCGCTGGCCATTGCTGTTGGGCGGGCTGATCCTGGTGGCTGGCGTGGCGGCCGGACTTGGCTGGTTCATGCACAAACCCAAGGCGCCGGCGGCGCAATTGGCCAGCGACAAACTGGGCATGAGCCGCCCGGACGGCCTGCTCGAAACCCGCTCCTTGAGCCAGTTGCCCAAGGACTTGCTGGCGGTGCCGTTCCTCAAGGAAACCCTGACCGAAGATTTCGTCTTCTATTACGAAGCCCATGCCGATCGCCTCGGCTTGATCGGCAGTCTGCGGCGGATCATCTACGAACATGACCTGAAGTTGCAGGACAGCCTGATCGAGCAGCTTTTCGATCAACCGGCGGATGTCGCGTTGTGGCGCGGGGCGGATGGTCGCCTGAAGGACTTTTTGTTGGTGATGGATCGCGGTGGTCTGGCCAAGGTGCTGGAGCCGCTGGCCAAAGTGGCGCTGGATGATTCGCAGCTGACACAACTCGGTGACATCAAGGTCGCCGGCGATACGGTGCCGCTGTATCAGCTCACCTACAACAACAGCAAGGCGCTGCTGTTTGCCTCTCATGGCGACAAGCTGGTGGTTCTGTCCAATCCTTCGAAACTGTACGACAACAGTAATGGCCCGATCGATGAGCCTGGGATGGTTTCGACTCAATCGCTGGAAGCATTGCTCGGCGGTCAGAAACTCTTCCCCGAAGCCTTCGGCCTGCCACTGCGCGCGCCGGAAGTGAAACAACGCCTGTCGGTCAATTCCAGCGTGCTGGCGATGGGTTACCAGCGGTTCATCCCGAACTTCGCCGGCCTGCGTTTCGACATGGACGACAAGGGCTGGCACAGCTTCCTCGCCATGGACGAACTGGAGAACCAGCCGGACTTCGATTTCAAACCGATCTGGCAAGCCATGCCGATGGGCGCCAGCGCTTGCGTGGCCTTGCCGCTCGCCGCCGAACAACAGAAACCGCTGCTGGTGAAACTCGGCGCCGAAGAACCCGTGGCCCAGGCGCTGACCGAGCACATGGCCGGTGCCGCCGGCCTGTGCTGGTACGCCGATTCGCGGCTGTACACGCCGCTGCTGGTGGCCAGTCTGAATGACGACGACAGCGCCAAACTCGACGGTGACCTGGGTAGCTTGTTCAGCTCGATGGTCGGCGCCTACGAAGGCAACGTCGAAGAGCACGCGTTCCCGGTGGTCGAGAAACAGGAGGGTGAAAACCGCCAGTGGCAGCGTCAGGTCAGTTCCAATTTCGGTCCTTACAAAGCCAAGGACGCCGAGGACCCGAACGCGATCACCGGCAAGGCCTTCATGCGCGTGAGCCTGGCGCGCCACGGTTCGACGCTGCTGTTCTCCCTCGACGACAAGCTCGTGGACAAAGCCCTCGGCACCCTCGACAAACGCTTCCCGCCGATGGCCGACGTGGTGCCGAAAGACCTGTTGATGCCGATCTATTTCGGCCCGGATTCCATGGCGCAGCTGATGCAACAGGAAACCCTCGATAGCCTGCCGCAGGACATGGAACCGGTGTTCTACAACGCCGCGCAAACTTACCTGATCCCGAAACTGCGCAAGCTCGGCGGCTACGGCAAATACGCGCTGACGTTGCCGGAAGGCAGCGAGCCCGACGGCCATTGGCAATGGCTGCCGCTGGAATGGAAAGCGCTGTGACCGCACTTATCCGAGGCCTCGGCCTGCTGGCGATGTTGCTGGGCAGTCGGGTATTTGCCAGTGACGCCTCGCCGCTCGATGTGCAGCAATCCCAGGTGTTCCGCGCCTGGTTCGTGCGCATCGCCCAAGAGCAACTGACCCAGGGCCCGAGCCCGCGCTGGTATCAGCAGGACTGCGCGGGGCTGGTGCGTTTTGCCGCCAACGAAGCGCTGAAAGTCCATGACGACAAATGGCTGCGCAGCAATGGTCTGTCCAACCGCTACCTGCCGCCGGAGCTGCAATTGAGCGAGGCGCAACGCGGTCTTGCACAGCAATGGCAGCAGGGCGGCGGCAAGGTCGGGCCGTACGTCAACGCGATCAAACTGATTCAGTTCAACAGCCATCTGGTTGGCCGCGACCTGGCGCAAGCCCGGCCCGGCGACCTGATGTTTTTCGATCAGGGCGACGACCAGCACCTGATGATCTGGATGGGCCGCTACATCGCCTATCACACCGGCACCACAACCCCCACTGACAACGGCATGCGTTCCGCGAGCCTGCAGCAACTCATGACATGGAAGGACACCCGATGGATACCCGACGCAGCCAACCCCAACTTCATCGGCGTCTATCGACTGAACTTTCTCTCCCAATGACCGGTGCCCGCATGCTGCGTTTTCTGTCTCTACTGTTGGTATTGGTCCTGCCTATTTCGGCAGTGAATGCCGAAGACACCGTCGAACCGAGCGGCTACACGCCGGTGGCCGGTGAAAGCTTTTTCCTGCTGGCGGACAGCAGTTTCGCCAGCGACGAACAGGCGATGGTGCGCCTCGAAGCACCGGGCCGTGACTATCGTCGTTTCCGCATGGAGCCTTACGGCGGCGCGGACATTCGTGTGTACCGCATCGACAAACCGCTGGATTTCCTCAAGCGCCAGAAGAACCTGCACCGCGTGGTCAGCGACGGTCAGTTCAAGGGTGAAGGCCTGTCGAACACCCTCGCGTACCTGTGGGACAACTGGTACCGCAAATCCCGTCGCGTGATGCAGCGGGCGTTTTCCTACGAGTCGCGTAAACAAGTCACCGAGGAAGTGCCTGAGCTGAAGATGGGCACTGCGATTGCCGCGCCAACGCCTTACGACGCGCAGCCGCAATTCGCACTGATTCCGGGCCTGCCGGTGGTCAGTCAGTTCCGTTATCCACTGTGGCAAGCCAAACCGATCCAGCCGCCTGAGGGCGTGAACCTCGCCGGTTCGTCCAGCGAGTTCGTCACTGTCGCGCCGGGCAATGTGTACATCCCGTTGGGCAATCTGAAGCCGGGCCTGTACCTGGTGGAAGCGCTGATCGGCAAGTACCGCGCGACCACCATGGTCTTCGTTTCCAACACCGTGGCCGTGAGCAAGATTGCCGGTGATGAACTGCTGGTCTGGGCCGCACGTAAACACGAAGGCAGTTCGGTGCCGAAGGTCAATGTGTTGTGGACCGATGGCCTCGGCGTGATGAGCAGTGGCGCCACCGATGCTGATGGTTTACTGCGCCTGAAGCACGTCAGCCCGGAGCGTTCGTTCGTGATCGGCGAGGACGAAGAGGGCGGGGTGTTTGTCTCCGAGAACTTCTATTACGACAGCGAAATCTACGACACCAAACTCTATGCGTTTACGGACCGGCCGCTGTATCGGCCGGGGGATTGGGTTTCGCTGAAAATCGTCGGTCGCGAGTTCAAGAACGCCCGTGATTCGGTGTTGCCGACGGCGGCTGATGTGAATGTCACGGTGCTCGATGCCACCGGCACCGCGCTGCAAACGCTGGTGCTGAAGCTGGATTCCAAGGCCGGCACACAAGGTCGTTTCCAGCTACCGGACAACGCGGTCGCGGGCGGTTATGAACTGCGTTTCAGCTACAAGGATCAGGCCTATAGCAGCGCCTTCCGTGTCGCTGAATACATCAAGCCGCATTTCGAAATATCCCTGAACCTGGCCAAGCAGGATTACCGCACCGGCGAGCCGGTGAAAGGCAGCCTCGTGCTGTTGTACCCGGACGGCAAACCCGTCGCGAATGCCAAGTTGAGCCTGAGCCTGCGCGCCCAGCAACTGTCGATGGTCGATAACGAGCTGCAATACCTCGGGCAATTCCCGGTGGAGCTGACCAGCACCGAACTGACCACCGACTCTAAAGGCAACGCGACCCTTGATCTGCCCGCCGCCGAGAAACCGAGCCGTTACATGCTCACCGTTTTCGCCAGCGATGGCGCGGCGTATCGGGTCAAGACCACCAAGGAAATCCTCATCGACCGTGGCGCCGCGAGTTTCCGCTTGAGCGCGCCGCAGCGCTTCAGTGCGGTGGGCGACAAGGTTGCATTCAGCTACCTGAATGAAGGCGGCAGCGAGCAGAGCAAAGCGGTCACGCCGAGCGGCTACAGCTGGGTGCGTCTGGAAGATCAGACCACGGGCGAAGGCAAACTGGCGGCAAGCGATAAAGGCTTCACATTGGCCTTCGAACGTCCGGGGACTTACAACCTGACGTTGAAGGATGATCATGGTCGCGTGATCGGCGCGACCGGGCATTCGGTCACTGGTGATGGCGTCAAAGCCGTGCCCGGCACCGTGGAAATCGTCCTCGATAAACCCGAGTACAAGGCGGGCGACGAAGCCCTCGCGCTGATCACTTTCCCTGAGCCTGTCAGCGATGCCTTGCTGTCGCTGGAACGCGACAAGGTCGAGGCCACGGCGTTGATGTCGAAGGGCGGCGACTGGCTGAAAATGGAAAAACTCAGCGACACCCAATACCGCGCGCGCATTCCGGTGAAGGATAACTTTGCGCCGAACCTGACGTTCTCTGTGTTGTACACCAAGGGTGGCCAGTACAGCTTCCAGAACGCCGGCATCAAGGTGGTTGCGCCGCAAATCGACGTCGCCATCGTCACCGATAAAGAGGTGTATCAGCCGGGTGATACGGTGTCCGTGGACCTGACAACGCAGTTCGCCGGCAAGCCGATTCCGGCGCACCTGACGGTCAGCGTCGTCGACGAAATGGTCTACGCGCTGCAACCGGAAGTCGCGCCAACCATCGACCAGTTCTTCTATCACCCGCGCCGCAATAACGTGCGCACCAGCGCCAGTCTGTCGTTCATCAGCTACGACGTCGCGTTGCCGGGCAGCCCCGGTGCACCGGGCAAAGCCAATCGCAGCGAACGTGGTGTGAAAGTGCTGGAGCGGCCGCGTCGTGAGGACGTCGACACCGCCGCGTGGCAGCCGGAATTGATCACCGACGCCAATGGCAAAACCCGCTTCACCTTCAAGATGCCGGACTCGCTGACCCGCTGGCGCATCACCGCGCGCGCCATCGCCGATGACGGTCAGGTCGGGCAGAAAAAGCAATTTCTGCGCTCGGAAAAACCGCTGTACCTGAAGTGGAGCGGCCCGACCAAATTCCGCAGTGGCGACAAACCGGACCTCGGCGTGTTTGCCTTCAGCCAGGCGGAAAAACCGGTCAAGGCTGAGCTGGTGATTCATTACGCAGGTGCCGAACAGCGCGTGCCCGTGACGCTGAACAACGGCATCAATTACATCGCGCTGCCGGCGTTTGCGTTGTCCAGTGGCGAGTGGACCGCCGAGCTGGTGCAGGACGGCAAAACCGCTGACACCCTGGCCGTGCGTCTGATCGCGACCGGCGAAGGTTGGCTCGTTACGCAGAGTCAAAGTCTGGATGTGGCCAGCGGTGATACGCCGCTGACCTTGCCGGCAGATGCGACGGACATTCGCCTGCGTCTGGATGACAGCCCGCAAGCGCTGTTCCGTTCGGCGCTGGATGATTTGCTCAGCTATCCGTACGGCGGCGTCGAGCAGACGGCCAGTCGTTTGTTGCCGTTGAGCATTGCGTACCCGACCTTGTCGTCGAACCCGCAGATCCGCGATCGCTTGCGCCTGATCATGCAGAACAGCCGTCTGCGCCTGGTGCAAATGGCCGGGCCATCGGCGAGCTTCACCTGGTGGGGCATGGACGGTGAGCCGGACGCGTTCCTCACTGCGTACGCCTATTACGCCGACTGGCACGCCAGCAAGGCGCTGGAACTGAGCCTGCCGGCGGAGCATTGGCAGCGGGTGCTGGAGGTCTATTCGAAGCAGGCGAAAAACACGCCGCTGTTGCAGCGTGCGTTGATCCTGTCGTTCGCCAAACAGATGCAATTGCCGGTCAACACGTTGCTCAGTGGTTTGATGGATGACCTGGCGAAAGCGGGCGAGGGCAATGCCGCGACGCTGATGGAGGATGGCGAAGACAGCATTGTCATGAGCGATCCGGATTCGGCGTTGGGTCTGGCGGCGGCGCGTGCGTTGACCGCTTCTTTGGCGAAGCAGTCGAAGGTCAATCTGCCGGATGCTTTCAATCGGCAACTGGCGGATGCGCAACAGCGTCTGGCCGTCAGTTCGCAGCCGTTTGCCGAAGCCTTGAACCTGTCGCTGCAAAGCTTCGATCAGGCTCATGCACAAGCGTTGTTGCAACGTTTGCTGCCACAGCAATCGACCCTGGAGCGCGCATTGGCGCTGACCTGGTTGCAACGCAGCATTGAGCAGGCTTCGCCCACCATCGCACTGGCTCCGGGTGAAGGCTGGAAGAAAAAATACGGTGATACCGGTGAGATGTATTGGACGTGGCAGGGCGCTTCGCCGGTGCCGGCAGTGCTGGCGCTGACCGGGACACAAGAGCGCCCGTTGCGTGCCGCGTTGAGTTTCCAGACCAAACAACCGCCGGTTGATCCGATGGCGGTGACCATCACCCGTCGCTTGTCGCGATTGTTGCCGGGTGATGAAGCCTTCACCTTCAAACTGGAAGCGGTGGGCACCAAGCCGTTGTCCAGCGACAGCCTGTATCTGGACGAAGTGATCATCACCAGCAAAGCCGCGAAACCGCTGCGCTACGGCATGATCGAAGTGCCGCTGCCACCGGGCGCGGATGTCGAGCGCACCACGTGGGGCATCAAGTTGATGGGCAAGGCGGGCACTGAACCGACGGCGTTGGAGAAGGCACGCTTCGAGCCGGGGCAGATGGCTTACGCAATTCCGGTGGATGCCTTGAGCGGCGAATTGCGTTTGCGTCACTTGGTGCGCTTCTCGCAGAAAGGCCAGTTCAACCTGCCGCCGGTGCGCGTCACTCAGGTCTACGCGCCGCAGCATCAGGCTCAGGAACAGAAACCGGCGCTTGGTCAGGTCACGGTCAACTGACATGACCCGGCGTTTGCTTTGGTGGCTGCTGTGTTTGATCCCTGCGCTGGCGACGGCGCAGGACGAGCCGCTGCGTCTGGGCTTCAAGGGTGAATTGCTGTCGCTGAGCCGAACTCAGGTGATTGCCCGCGAGCCGTTGCCTTCGGATTTGCAAACGCCATTGGGCAGTCTGTGGAAGTTGTTTGTGTACGGCTGGCTGGTGGATACCGGCGCCCGTGAGCCCGCGTATGAGTGTCGCGGGCAGTCGAAAGAAGAAGTCTATTGCTGCACCGCAGGCGGCAAGATCGAGCGTGATCAGGCGCTGGTGAAGTCCTGCGGCTTGTACTTCGAGCCTACGCGGTTGGGCATTGCTGGCGCGGATTGGCGCACGTATTGGCAGGCACGGCAGGCGCCGGAGTGGTTGCTGGACTTGCCTTCATTGCAGCCATCCACGCGAGTGTCGGTGGTTGAATTGCTTAAAGTGCTGGCCGTGATGCCCGCGCAGGATCAGGCACGGCGAGTGTTGCTGGATGTGGTGTTGAATGCCGCCGACGGCAATGTCGTGGGCGAACTCGGTGGCCGATTGCGGGTGAAAACCTGGAGCTGGTTGGGTGATCAGGATCCATCGTCGCGTCAGGGTGGGTTTGCCGGTTGGCTGGCCGATGGCACGCCGATCTGGGCGGGTGGACGCGGGACCAGTCAAATGGTGCTGCGCAATTATGGTGAGGCGTTGGCTTCGGTGCTGCCGGTTGAATGGCCTCTGGATGCGGGGCGCTGCGTCGAAGTCGGTCTGTTTTCTCGTTATCCGATCGGGCGGGTTCTGGCGGGGGATCGTGTTGTTTCTTCCGGACCATTGCAGGGCGATTTTCGCGTCGAGTTTTCTAATGGCAACCAACTCGATATCCATAGCGACGGAGAACTGTTTTTGGTGGGCGATAAATTGATCGCCCGTCTGGACCGCGAAGAATATGTCGCTCGCGTCCTGCAACGAGAAGCCAAAGCCGAACCTGCTGAAGCAGCTAAAGCACTGGCCATCGCGATAAGAACCTACCTGCTGCAAAACGCCACCCGCAACGGCGACTGCCTGAGCATCGACGACAGCAGCAGCCGCCAACGCGTCGCCCCACGCCCGGCCACCGCCGAATCACGCAACATCGCCGCATGGACCAGTGACCTGGTACTCGCCGGCAGCACCGTCACCTATCACTCCGACCAACCCGGCCCGGACAAACTCTCCTGGCAACACGCCGTCGAACAAGCCAACGCCGGCCAGCGCTACGACGCCATCCTGCTGCACGCCTACCCGCGCGCGAGCCTCAGCCGCTGGGACAACCCCGTCGCCTCCTGCGAAGCACTGCCCGCCGCCCAAGACTGGCTGCAAACCCAACGCCGCGGCTGGCGCCAACGCCTCGAAAACGAAACCGGCTACAACGAAGTCAGCACCTTCGCCGTCTGCCGCCTGGCCTTCGGCCGCCCCTACGTCGACCGCGAGCGTCAGCGCATTTACGTGCGCGGCGTGCTGTCGCTGCAAGACCGCCTCGACCTGACCCACGAATACCTGCACCTGGCCTTCGAAGCACACCCCAACGGCCAGGATGAAACCTACATCGAAGGGCTCGCCCGCCACCTCTTGCTGGAATAGGCCATGAAACTCCGTTATCCACAGGTCTTCCTGTTCCTTTGTTCTGTTTGCGTGTTGCCGACGGTTTTTGCGGCTGAAAGCGCCGTCAAACTCGACACCCCCGTCGGCGGCTGGCGCACGGGCGCGGCCGAAGGCGAAAACTTCCGCCAGACCGTCAACTACCCGGCCTCCTCAGTGAACACGCCGGTGGGCCAAGCCAACACCGCACGCATCACCGGCCAGATCAAAGCCACCCCCAAGTCCACTGAACCGGGCCGGTTGATCGTCAACGGCGTCAGCATGCCGCTGAAAATCGATCCCGCTGGCCGCTTTGACCGACCGTTCTCCTTCCCCAACGGCAGCAACAGCGTCGAAG
The DNA here is from genome assembly GCF_019956105.1 of Pseudomonas sp. BF-RE-25. Classification (NCBI taxonomy): domain Bacteria; kingdom Pseudomonadati; phylum Pseudomonadota; class Gammaproteobacteria; order Pseudomonadales; family Pseudomonadaceae; genus Pseudomonas; species Pseudomonas sp. BF-RE-25. Next base: position 98,712 of record NZ_JAHBDB010000001.1, on the reverse strand, counting down.
TCCGCAGCCCCGATGGCCAACAACGCCATCGCACACAGTTCCTCAACGCCAGCGGCGGTGCGACACCGGCGAAATTGCGGGTGTTGTTGGCCTGGGACAGCGACGGCACGGATCTGGACTTGCACCTCATCACGCCTGATGGCGCGCATATCTGGTATGGCGATCGTGTTGCGCCTAATGGCGCGGCGCTGGATGTGGATGTGACGACTGGGTATGGGCCGGAAATCTTCGCCATGCCGGCGCCGATCAAAGGGCAGTATTTGGTGTATGTGAACTACTTCGGCGGCGGGTATCGGAGTGATGAAGACGGGCAGGAGGATGCGGTTCAGCCGTTGACGACGGCGCAGGTGACGGTGATTACCGAGGAAGGGACGCCGAACGAGAAGATGGAGACTTTTCTGGTGCCGATGCGGGCGGTGGGGGAGTTGACGTTGGTTAAGGGGTTTAGTTATCCGTGATGCTCAAACACCGCATTCGCAGTGTTTGTTCCCTCATTGCGCATCGTCCTCGAAGGATGAGCCCTCACTTGCCAGCTCGCGCTCGATCTGTTCAATGCTAGGCAGGCTGGTTTGCAACTCTGCCGGCAGGGATTCCACCAATTGGTACTCGGCCACGCCGATGGGACGGGCGTTATCACGCAGGGCATATTCGGCCACTACCTTATTCTTGCTCTTGCATAGCAGAAGGCCGATGGTTGGGCCGTCCTGCGGGTGCTTGAGTTGAGCATCCACTGCGGTGAGGTAAAAACTCAGTTGACCCAGATGTTCGGGCTTGAACTTGCCAGACTTCAGCTCGATTACCACATAGCAACGTAGCTTGAGGTGATAAAACAGCAAGTCGATGAAGAACTCGTCACCGCCTACATCCAGCAGCACTTGCTGGCCGACGAAGGCAAAGCCTGCACCCAGTTCCAGCAAGAAGTCGGTGACATGCTTAACCAGAGCGTTTTCGATCTCGCGCTCTTGGGCATCAAGAGTCAGGCCGAGGAAGTCGAAACGGTAAGGGTCTTTCAGTGATTCGCGAGCCAGATCGGACTGCGGTTTGGGCAAGTGGCTATCGAAGTTACTGACTGCGTTGCCGCTGCGCTCCAGCAGACACGTCTCGATCTGCATCACCAAAATATTGCGCGACCAGTTGTGCTCGATGGCCTGCACGGCATACCAGTAGCGGGTTTCCTGGCTAGACAGTTTGTCCAGCAGCGCTATCTGGTGATACCAAGGCAATTGTGCAAGCACCTCTTGCACAAATTCTTTGTCCGGCCACGCTTCTGCAAAGGCGCGCATGTATTTGAGATTGCGTGGAGAAAACCCCTTCATATCAGGAAAGGCTGCGCGCAAATCCTGAGCCAAGCGGTCGATCACCTTGGCCCCCCAACCCTGCTGTGCTTGCCGGGACAAAATATCGTGACCGAGCTGCCAGTAGAGCAGCACCAGTTCGCGGTTCACCGCTAGAGTGGCGCGCTGTTGGGCGTAATGGATTCGGACTTTGAGGTTGGCCAGCCAATCGCCATAACCTTCGGGTGGCATGCTCAGGCTGACAGGGGTGTCGCTCATGCTTTTTTTCCCTGGTAATTTTTTTTCGTCGCGACCTTCGCCGCGTTTGCCGCTATGTCGGTTTAGAGGTCAGTAGTGACGGTCGAAGATTAGTCAGCCCATTTGTCAGGTACAAGCAAGTTGGGCTTTCAAGGATCTTTCCTTCAAAAGAAAGCGAAGCTGCTTACTTTTAGGCCGTTATTGCTCAATGAACGGAAAAAAGGCTGGCAAAAGCAGAGAGATTAAGAAGTGCGAGTGACTTCCAGCAGGCATTAAAAAGCCGGCTTGTGGCCGGCTTCTCGGGGACTGGCTTGGTTCATTTTTGGTAAACCGCGCCAGCCTTCAAAACGTACACCCGGATCTTGCGTCCGGCTGTGGGACTCGGCGAGAAAATCATCTGCCTTGTCGGTGCGATCGGAGCCGCTGGGCGGGTCGATGCGCAAATGTGGGGCGCAGCATACTGATTTTTTTGGGGAATTCCCAGTGTGGTGTGTGGGGTAGAGCTGTCGGATGGGCTCTGGCCAGGTAATTCGCGTGGATTTTTCGGTGAATGTTCCACCGCCTTCGCGAGCAGGCTCGCTCCTACAGGTACTGCGCAGTACCTGTAGGCGCGAGACCGGCTTGCCAGCGAAGTATGCGGCGCGGTATTACAGGAACGGCAACGGCGGTCTGCGTTTGTTGAGGGTCGACCACCAAAACACCCACCCCAATACCCGGATGTTCTGCTCTTCAATTTGCGCGGCCCTGAAAGTCTCATCCGGGTACTCGGCGCTGTTGTGGCTGCGCATTCGCAATCCATTGCCCGGCATTCGGTGCAGGTACTTGATGCGCAGCATCCCGTCGTGTTCGATCGCATAAATTTCTCCATCGACAATCTGGGTCAGGCCGCGATCGATGGCGATGGTTGAGCCGTCTTCAATTTTCTCGGCCATGCTGTTGCCGATCATGTAGGCGCAGATGGCATCCGCATGGTTGATTTCCAGGGAATCGAGGTGGCTGCGGGGTAGGCGGATGGGGTGGCTGGTGTCCTCGACCACGTGGGTTTTGCTGGAGCCGGGAGCGACGGGCATTTCTTTGTAAAAGGGCAATTCGACATCGGTGGGTTCGATGACGGTGTAGATGCCGCGGAGGGCCTGGGCGTCGAAGGTGTTGCCGGTGTCGCTGACGAGCCTCAGGTGTTTGGCGTCTTTCGGGCCTTCGAGATATTTGAGCCACTCGCTGTTGACCGAGAGTTTTCTGGCGACGGCTTCCATGCAGTGATCGGGCACACCGCGGGTGTACCAGTTGTGGACGTTTTGCGGCGCCGTGCCGAGGTATTCGGCGAATCCGGTCGTCGTGATGTTCGCTACTTTGAGGAGCGCTTTAAACCGTGGACCGCTAGTGTTTTTTTTCTTCATGGGCACGAGTTTACGGGCGTATGGCGAGGCTTTGAATAAACGAACCGTTCAAAATACGAGGGAAATTTAAGACCGGATGTAAGACGTATCGAGTCAAAATTAAACAAGAAAAAACCGAATCGCCGGATGGTTAAACGGCACGTTTAAAAGCTTTTCTGCGCGCACAAAAAACCCCGGATCAACCGGGGTTTTTTCAAGTCGTCAGTGGCGCAAGGCCAGTGGCGTCTCAGCCTTTATAGGCAGCAACCGACTTGGTGATCGCTTCGCGGGCGGCGTCTGCACCGGCCCAGCCTTCGATTTTCACCCATTTGCCTTTTTCGAGATCTTTGTAGTTCGCGAAGAAGTGCTCGATCTGCTGAATCAGCAGGGCTGGCAGGTCGGTATATTCCTTCACGTCGACGTACAGCTGGGACAGCTTGTCGTGTGGGACTGCGATGACTTTGGCATCGCCGCCGCCGTCGTCGGTCATGTTCAGGATGCCGACCGGACGAGCGCGGATCACGGAGCCTGGGGCAACCGGGTAAGGTGTCACGACCAGCACGTCGAGGGGATCACCGTCGTCAGCCAGGGTGTTCGGGATGTAACCGTAGTTGGCCGGGTAGAACATCGGGGTGGCCATGAAACGGTCAACGAACAGGCAATCGCTGTCTTTGTCGATTTCGTATTTGATCGGCGCGTGGTTGGCCGGAATCTCGATCGCGACGTAGATGTCGTTCGGCAGGTCTTTGCCAGCCGGAATCTTGCTGTAGCTCATTGGGCGGTGCCCCCGTTAGTTGACCAAAAACACTTGGCCGGATTGACCAAAAAGTGGCGGCGATTATAGGCATATTCCGCCGATCACGCTACGGATCAGAGGTCGTGTAGACCTTAGTCGTGTGCCTGATAGACAGGGTTCTCGGCCAGAAGTTGCCGCAGACGCGCCAGTGGATCCTGCCGGTAAAACAGCCTCAACTGCTCATACACCTGTGGATAAGCCTCATGCAGCAAATCCGGGGCGCTGAAGAAGTATTCGCTGGTGACCGCGAAGAACTCGGCGGGGTTTTCCGCGGCGTAGGGGTCGATGGCGGTTTCGGCGTCCGGGTTGCGCTCCAGTTGCCCGTCGAGGTCGTCGTAGGCCTCTTGCATGACCTTGGCCCAGTCGCTGACGCGCATGTCGGCGTGCAGCGGCGGCAGGCCGTTGGCGTCGCCGTTGAGCATGTCGAGCTTGTGCGCGAGTTCGTGGATCACCAGGTTGTAGCCTTCCCAGCCACCACTGGCCATCACGCCGGGCCAGGCCAGAATGATCGGGCCTTGCTGCCAGGCTTCGCCGCTGTGTTCGCCGTCCCACTCGTGTTCAACGCCGCTGGCGTCGCGATGGCGCTGCGGGCTGAGGAAGTCGTCGGGGTAGAGGATGATTTCGTGAAAACCCTGATACCAGTTCAGATCGCCCAGCTTCAGCAACGGTAATTGCGCCTGGGCGGCGAGCAGCAAACGCTGCTCCTGATGGAGTTCGACGCCGGGCAGGGCGGTCAGGTGTTTGTCGTCGAGAAACAGTACGCAGGCTTCGCGCAACCACTGGTCTTCAGCCGCGCTGATGCCGTCGAGAAAACTCAGGTGATGGCGCACCCGCTGCCACATATCGTCGGCAATCGGGTGCCTGGCCAGGATGCGCCGGCGACGCCAGGCGCTGAGCGACCACATCGTTCAGTGTGGTTCGGCTTTGGAAGCGGCGCTGCCGAAGCGGCTGCGAATCACGCCGATGATCATCGGCACCAGTGAAAGCAGAATGATGCCCACCACCAGCAGCGACAGGTTTTTCTTGATGAACGGTACGTTGCCGAAGAAATATCCGAGGGTCACCAAACCGCCAACCCACAGGATGGTCCCGAGGACGCTGAAAAAGAAGAAACGCGGGTAAGGCATTTTCGCCACGCCAGCGACGAACGGTGCAAAGGTGCGAATGATCGGCAGGAAGCGCGCCAGGGTCACGGTTTTGCCGCCGTGCTTGTCATAGAAGTCGTGGGTTTGTTGCAGGTAATCGCGGCGGAAAATTTTCGAGTTCGGGTTGCTGAACAGTCGCTCGCCCGCCGTTCGTCCGATGATGTAGTTGGTGCTGTCCCCGAGGATCGCCGCCAGCATCAGCAGGCCACCGAGCAATACCGGGTCCATGCCGCCACCGGCCGCCACGGCGCCGGCGATGAAAAGAAGGGAATCGCCCGGCAGGAAAGGCATCACCACCAGGCCGGTCTCGCAGAAAATCACCAGAAACAGGATGGCGTAGATCCATGGCCCGTAGTTGTTTACCAGCAAGTCGAGGTAAACATCGAGATGCAGGATAAGGTCGAGCGGGTTGAAATCCATGGAGGCACCTGTGGTGACGGCCCGACTCGGCAGGCCTGTGCGGATGACTTCGCGTAAGGCTACAGACGAGTGTAGTTTTTCTTACAAGCCGGAAAGGTCGGCATTATACGAGCTGAGAAGTGAAAAGCGCGTCGAGTTTGTAGCGAGGAGTGTCGCGCAAGACCGGCGGCGCGGTCTGCTTTTTTTTTGTAGGAGCGAGCCAGCTCGCGAAGGACGAGTGAGCGCCACGGGGTGTCAGGTTTCCCGCGTTATCGTTGACGACCATCGCGAGCTGGCTCGCTCCTACAGGTACGCGGTGCGGATCAAAGCTCGTCGCTGATCGGCAGCACGTAGTTTTTGAACTCTGTGTCTTCCTTGAATCCGATGGACTCATAGGTTTTCTGTGCGATTTTGTTGTCGCTGCTGGTGGAAACGCGCATGCGCACGGCATTGGTTTCCTTGGCCATTTTTTTCGCGGTGCGCATCAGGTTGTCAGCCACTAACTGCCGGCGGGCGTCTTCGGCGACATAAATGTCGTTGAGGATCCATACGCGTTTAAGCGAAAGCGACGAAAAGCTCGGGTATAGCTGACAGAAACCCATCAGCTTCTTGTCGTCGTCATCGGCCAGGGCCAGGTAGATCACCGATTCCTTGCGACGCAGGCGTTTCTCGAGGAACGCCCGGGACGAGTCCGGATACGGCAGGGAACCATAAAACTCGCGATATTTGACGAACAACGGGGTCAGCAGGTCCAGGTGTTCGAGGGTCGCTTGAATAATCCGCATCGATAGGTCTCGTCTTCAAGTGGCTGTCTTCACGTGCTCTGACGGCGAACGGTTCTTCACTCGGGCAGCCGTGTTTCGATCCTGCCTGAAATCGAATCAGAAACGCAATGCGGAAACGGTTCAGGCATCCGGCAGGCTCAGTAGGAAATTGCCTTTCATGTCCGCACCGGCGTCCGATTCCAGCGTCTGAAGTTGCGCTTCGTCCTTCAGGTTGACCCCCGACAACTGTCGCCGACAGGCTTCGCGCATCAGATAAAGCAAGCGGTGTGCCGCCATGCCATAACTCAAGCCTTCCAGTCGCACATTGGAGATGCAGTTGCGGTAAGCATCCGTCAGGCCGACCTTTGGATTGTAGGTGAAATATAATCCCAGACTGTCTGGCGAGCTGAGGCCAGGGCGTTCGCCGATCAGGATCACTACCATTTTTGCGCCCAGCAACTCGCCGATTTCGTCGCTTATCGCGACCCGGCCTTGTTCTACCAGAATCACCGGCGAAACCGTCCAGCCATCGACTTCGATCTGCTCTCGCATGCGCGAAAGGAAGGGCACGGTGTGGCGGTGCACAGCCAGTGCCGACAAACCATCGGCCACGACAATCACCAGATCGACGCCGCCGGGATAGGCTGAAGCATGGTTGCGCAGGGTTTGCGCGGACTCATCGCTCAATTTCCGCCCCAAGTCAGGGCGCTGCAAATAACTGTCGCGGTTTGTGGCGGCGCTGTGCAGGAGCACACTTTCGTATCCACATTCGGCCAATTGCGCGCTGAGCCCGGCATGGTCGAAGGGCAGGTGCACCGCGTCCCGAGCCTGGGCGTGGGCGTACTGGAAATCCAGCTGTGCGCTGGTCGGCATGCTGGTGCCGGTGCGGCCCAGAGCAATCCGTGCCGGGGTCAGGCGCCGCAGTTCCAGCAATGGATTTTCTGAATCAACAGGCGGTTTATCCATCTCGACACTCATCCCAGTTGCCCCATCGCCTGGCGGAAGGCTGGCGGCAGGCGCTCGCCGAAATGAATCTTGCCATCGGCCTGAGTGAAAATGCCCATTTTGGCCAGCCACTGTTCGAACTCCGGTGCCGGTTTCAAGCCCAGGGTTTGTCGGGCGTAGAGCGCGTCGTGGAACGAAGTGGTCTGGTAGTTGAGCATGATGTCGTCGGAACCGGGGATGCCCATGATGAAGTTGATCCCGGCCACGCCCAGCAGGGTCAGCAGGGTGTCCATGTCGTCCTGGTCGGCCTCGGCGTGATTGGTGTAACAGATGTCGCAGCCCATCGGCACGCCCAGCAATTTGCCGCAGAAGTGGTCTTCCAGGCCGGCGCGGATGATCTGTTTGCCGTTATAGAGGTATTCCGGGCCGATAAATCCTACGACGGTGTTCACCAAAAACGGTTTGAAGTGTCGGGCAACCGCGTAGGCGCGGGTTTCGCAGGTTTGTTGATCGATGCCGTGGTGGGCGTTGGCCGACAGGGCGCTGCCCTGGCCGGTCTCGAAATACATCAGGTTTTGCCCAAGCGTGCCGCGATTCAGGCTCAAGCCGGCGTCGTAACCTTCCTGCAACACGTTCAGGTTGATGCCAAAACTGGCATTGGCCGCTTCGGTGCCGGCGATCGACTGGAACACCAAGTCCAGTGGAACGCCGCGATTGATCGCTTCGATGGACGTGGTGACGTGGGTCAGCACGCAGGCTTGTGTAGGAATTTCGTAGCGCTGGATGATCGCGTCGAGCATTTCCAGCATCGCGCAAATCGAGGCAATGCTGTCGGTGGCCGGGTTGATGCCGATCATCGCGTCGCCGTTGCCGTAAAGCAGGCCGTCGAGAATGCTCGCGGCGATACCGGCCGGTTCGTCGGTGGGGTGGTTGGGTTGCAGGCGGGTGGATAAGCGTCCCCGCAGGCCCATGGTGCCGCGAAAGTGCGTGATCACGCGGATTTTCTGCGCGACCAGCACCAGGTCCTGCACGCGCATGATTTTCGACACGGCTGCTGCCATTTCCGGCGTCAGGCCTGGTGCGAGGGCGCGCAGGCTCTGTTCGTCGGCGGCATCGCTGAGCAGCCAGTCGCGAAACCCGCCAACGGTGAGATGGCTGACCACGGCGAAGGCTTGTTTGTCGTGAGTGTCGATGATCAGTCGGGTGACTTCATCGGCCTCGTAGGGAATCAGCACTTCCTGCAGGAAGTGAGTCAACGGGATGTCAGCCAGGGCCATTTGCGCGGCAACGCGCTCGCCATCGTTAAGGGCTGCGACGCCGGCCAGAAAATCGCCGGAGCGCGCCGGGCTGGCCTTGGCCATGACCTCTTTGAGGCTGGCAAAGCGGTAGGTCTGGGCGCCGATGGAATGGGCAAATGTGGCCACGGTGTCCTCCTGGTTCTATGAAAAACGTAACAGAGCCGCTAATCCTGTAGGAGCGAGGCTTGCCCGCGAATGCGGTGGGTCAGTCAGCATCTATGCAAATGACACACCGCATTCGCGGGCAAGCCTCGCTCCTACAGGAAACGGGCGCACTCAAACAGGGCGTGCGCCCGGCGCCGGTGCAGTTCAGGCGCCTTCAAGCATCGCATCCGCTGGCGCATCGAAGCGCTGCTTGGCGGTCAGTTGGAAATACAAATACCCGGCCGCCATGAAGCCGAGGAACACACAGCCGATCAGCGGGTTGAACCACGCCATCGCCACCAGGCACACCACGGCCAGGAACAGCGCAATTCCCGGCACGATCGGGTAACCCGGCGCGCGGAAGCTGCGTTCCAGGTTCGGCTCGGTCTTACGCAGCTTGAACAGGCTCAGCATACTGATGATGTACATCACGATGGCACCGAATACCGACATGGTGATCATCGCTGCCGTCAGCGTCATGCCTTGCAGGTTGACCAGGCCGTCGCTGTAGATTGCCGCGATGCCGATCACGCCGCCGGCCAGAATGGCCCGGTGTGGGGTCTGGAAACGTGACAGTTTGGCCAGCGAACGTGGCAGGTAGCCGGCCCGGGCCAGGGCGAAGAACTGACGCGAGTAGCCGAGAATGATCCCGTGGAAACTCGCCACCAGCCCGAACAGGCCGATCCAGACCAGCATGTGCATCCAGGTCGAATTGTTGCCGACCACGGCTTTCATCGCCTGAGGCAGCGGGTCGTTGATGTTCGACAATTGACGCCAGTCGCCCACGCCGCCGGCCATCACCATCACGCCGATTGCGAGGAACACCAACGTCAAAATGCCGCTGACGTACGCCTTGGGAATCGTGCGTTTCGGGTCTTTGGCTTCTTCTGCTGCCATTGCCGCGCCTTCAATCGCGAGGAAAAACCAGATCGCAAACGGGATCGCCGCAAAGATGCCGGGGATTGAGGCAATGGTGAACTCGTTCGAACCCGACCAGCCGTTGAGCACGAAGTTGCTGAAACTGAAGCCCGGCGCGACCACGCCCATGAACACCAGCAACTCGGCGACGGCCAGCACGGTCACCACCAGTTCAAACGTGGCGGCGATGCTGACGCCGAGGATGTTGAGCGTCATGAACACAAAATAGGCGCCAACGGCGGCAATCTTGGGGTCAAGTTCCGGGTATTGAACGTTCAGATAAGCGCCAATGGCCATGGCAATGGCTGGCGGCGCAAAGACGAATTCAATCAGCGTGGCAATGCCGGCAATCAAGCCGCCTTTCTCGCCGAAAGCCCGTCGGCTGTAGGCAAAGGGCCCGCCAGCGTGGGGGATGGCGGTAGTCAATTCGGTGAAACTGAAGATGAAACAGGTGTACATCGTCGCCACCATCAGGGCGGTGACGAGGAAACCCAGAGTGCCTGCGGTGCCCCAGCCGTAACTCCAGCCGAAGTACTCGCCGGAAATCACCAGGCCGACGGCAATGCCCCATAAGTGCAGGGTGCCGAGTGTGGGTTTGAGCTGTGTGGAAGAAGTCATAAGTCCTCGCTGTCTTTTTTATTGTTTGATCTGTTGGACTTTCGGAAACTGATTTTTGGTGTGGAGCGGGCACGCAAAGCCCGTGCCAGAGCGGCAGGGCAGTGATTTTCGGTGTGTTTAAGGATGCCTTCGCGGGCAAGCCTCGCTCCTACAGGCACGGCGTGATCCTGTAGGAGCGAAGCTTGCTCGCGAAGGCCGTTACGCGGTTTCGCGCGGGGTTAGAAGAAGCCCAACGGATTGATGTCGTAGCTCACCAGCAGGTTTTTGGTCTGCTGATAGTGATCGAGCATCATTTTGTGGGTTTCACGACCGACGCCGGACTTTTTGTAGCCACCGAACGCGGCGTGCGCCGGGTACAGGTGATAGCAGTTGGTCCACACGCGACCGGCCTTGATGGCGCGGCCCATGCGATAGGCGCGGTTGATGTCACGGGTCCACAGGCCGGCACCGAGGCCGAACTCGGTGTCGTTGGCGATGGCCAGGGCTTCGGCTTCGTCCTTGAACGTGGTGATGCTCACCACCGGGCCAAAGATTTCTTCCTGGAACACACGCATTTTGTTGGTGCCCTTGAGCAGGGTTGGCTGGATGTAATAACCCGTCGCCAGACTGCCCTCGAGTTTTTCCACTTTGCCGCCGGTCAGCAGCTCGGCGCCTTCGCCCTTGGCGATTTCCAGGTACGAAAGGATTTTGTCGAATTGCTGCTCGGACGCCTGGGCGCCGACCATGGTGTCGGTGTCCAGCGGGTCGCCGCGTTTGATCGACAGGACTTTTTTCATCACCTCTTTCATGAAGTCGTCGTAGATCGATTCCTGCACCAGCGCGCGGGACGGGCAGGTGCAGACTTCGCCCTGGTTGAAGAATGCCAGCACCAGGCCTTCAGCGGCTTTCTCGATGAAGGACGGTTCGGCTTTCATGATGTCTTCGAAGAAGATGTTCGGCGATTTGCCACCCAGCTCCACGGTGGACGGAATGATGTTTTCGGCAGCGCATTTCATGATGTGCGAGCCGACCGGGGTCGAACCAGTGAAGGCGATCTTGGCGATGCGTTTGCTGGTGGCGAGCGCTTCGCCGGCTTCCTTGCCGAAGCCTTGAACAATGTTGAGCACACCAGGTGGCAGCAGGTCGCCGATCAGCTCGACCAGCACGGTGATGCCCAGCGGCGTTTGTTCTGCTGGCTTGAGCACCACGCAGTTACCCGCCGCCAGCGCCGGGGCGAGTTTCCACGCGGCCATCAGGATCGGGAAGTTCCACGGGATGATCTGCCCGACCACGCCCAGCGGTTCATGGATGTGATAGGCCACGGTGTTGCCGTCGATCTCGGCAGCGCTGCCTTCCTGCGCGCGGATGCAACCGGCGAAGTAACGGAAGTGGTCGGCGGCCAGCGGGATGTCGGCGTTGAGGGTTTCGCGAACGGCTTTGCCGTTGTCCCAGGATTCGGTGATCGCCAGCAGTTCCAGGTTCTGCTCGATGCGGTCGGCGATTTTCAGCAGCACCAGCGAGCGCGCCTGAGCGGACGTGGCGCCCCAGGCATCGGCAGCGGCGTGGGCAGCGTCCAGGGCTTTGTCGATGTCTTCAGCCGTGGAGCGCGGGAATTCGGCAATCGGTTGGCCATTCACTGGCGAGGTATTGGTGAAGTACTGACCTTTGACAGGCGCGACGAACTCGCCGCCGATGTAGTTACCGTATTTGGCTTTGAACGAAACGATAGCGCCTTCAGTACCGGGGTGAGCGTAACGCATGATGTTTTCTCCTTGGCTTTTGTACTTATTAGAGAGGCGCATGTGCGCTTGCTATAAGCGTAGAGCAAAGGTCGGGCCACTGCCCTGTGAGCTAGGAAAATCAAGGCCTTGCGCGTTTTTTGTCGGACGGATGGATGGCGGCTGTGACGCTTTCGGTACAGCCCCCGTGACAGTTTGTACCGCTTGTGGCACAAGCTGTGACTGACCGGTCTTGCCAGCATTGCAATGCGGGCTAGGCTGGAGGATGCTCGGCATGACCTGTAGGAGCTGCCGCAGGCTGCGATCTTTTGATCTTGAAAAACAAAATCAAAAGATCGCAGCCTGCGGCAGCTCCTACAGGGGGTGCAAACCGCACGGGGAGAATAATAAGAAATGCACGACAACCATTTGAGTCGCCATGCCCAGCAAGTGCTGACCGTGACCCAGGGGAAATCTCACCTGCACGGTCCCGGCAGCGATCCGTCCATCGCCCGTTCCTGGCTGCGTTGTCTTGAGGACTATCACCTCGACCCGGCCCTGACCATGGCGCCGACGGTGCTGGAGCATGGTCGTGTCCTCGAAAGCCGCGAACGCTTGCAGCAAGTGCTGCACATCGCCGGCAATGAAATGAGCAGTCTTCATCAGCAGCTGTCCGGCGCCGGCCATGCGGTGTTGCTGACGGATGCGCGCGGGGTGATCCTCAATTGTGTGACGGCACCCGCCGAGCGGAAGATTTTCGAACGCGCTGGCCTCTGGCTCGGTGCCGACTGGAGCGAAGCCTGTGAAGGCACCAATGGCATTGGCACCTGCCTGGTGGAGCGTCAGTCGCTGACCATTCACCAGGACGAACATTTTCGCGGACGCCACACTGGCCTGACTTGCTCGGCGAGCCCGGTGTTCGATCCGCATGGCGAACTGCTGGCGGTGCTCGACGTGTCCTCGGCGCGGCACGAGGTGTCGCGGCAAAGTCAGTTCCACACCATGGCCCTGGTCAATCTGTCGGCGAAGATGATCGAGAGCTGCTATTTCCTGCGTTACTTCGACAATCAATGGTTGCTGCGTTTTCACCTGCAGGCGGAATCCGTCGGACTATTCAGCGAAGGGCTGCTGGCGTTCGACGGCGAAGGTCGGATCAGCGCGGTCAATCAGAGCGCGCTGAACCTGCTGGGGCATAGTCGTGGCGGGCTGCTGGGCAAACCGGTCGAGGCGTTTTTCGATTGCTCGCTGGATGAGTTGCTGGGCCGCGCGAGTGTGAATGCCAGCGCCAGTTGGCCGTTGCGCGCACGTGACGGGCGCGGCCTGTTTGCCGTGTTGCGCGGTCAGCCGCGCAGCATTCCGGTGCCGGTAGTGACCAGTCGGGTCGTTGCCGAACCTGCGCGCCTGTCGGGCATTTGTCTGGGCGATGCGGGTTTGCAGGAAGATTTCCGCAAATCCTTGCGTGTGTTCGAACGGGATGTGCCGCTGTTGATCAATGGCGAAACCGGGTCCGGCAAGGAGGCCTTCGCCAAAGCGGTGCATCAGGCCAGTCAGCGGGCCGAAAAAGCCTTTGTCGCGCTGAACTGCGCGGCCATCCCGGAAAGCCTGATTGAGAGCGAATTGTTCGGCTATCGCGGCGGCAGCTTTACCGGCGCACGCAAGGAAGGCATGCGGGGCAAGTTGCAGCAGGCGGATGGCGGGACCTTGTTTCTCGATGAAATCGGCGACATGCCGCTGGCGTTGCAGACCCGGCTATTAAGAGTGCTGGAAGATCGGCAAGTGGTGCCGATTGGCGGCGAGCCGGAGGCGGTCAACGTGCGGATCATCAGCGCGACTCACCGTAATCTTCTGGAGCGGGTGCAGGACGGAAGCTTCCGCGAGGATTTGTATTACCGGCTCAATGGGTTGGAGATTGCGTTGCCGGCGTTGCGCGAACGCAGTGACAAATCGCAGTTGCTCGACTTCCTGCTGGCGGAAGAGGCGGGCGGGGAGACGGTGCTGATTGATGAGCCCGCCCGCCAGGCGTTGCTGGGTTTTGCCTGGCCCGGAAACGTGCGGCAACTGCGCAACGTGCTGCGCACCTTGGCGGCGTTGTGTGATGGCGGGCGGATCGGGCTGGAGGATTTGCCGGCGATGATTCGACAGGCCAGGCCGGTGCCGGTTGTTGCCGTCGAACCGCCTTGCGAACATCCGCTGGATGATGCCGAGCGCCTGGCGTTGCTGAATGCGCTGGAGCAAACCCGTTGGCACATGACCCATACCGCCGAGCAGCTGGGTGTCAGCCGTAACACCCTCTATAGAAAGCTGCGTAAACACGGCATCGCCCGGTGAATGCAAACCTGTAGGAGCCGGCTTGCTGGCGATGGCGGTTTCAAGGACGCCATCGCCGGCAAGCCGGCTCCTACAAGAATGGGGGCGTTTCCCATTCTTCGGTTAAAACGCCGGACCTGTAGGAGCCGGCTTGCTGGCGATGGCGGTTTCAAGGACGCCATCGCCAGCAAGCCGGGCTCCTACAAGAATGGGGGCGCTCCCCGTTCATCGGTTAAAACGCCGGACCTGTAGGAGCCCGGCTTGCCGGCGATGGCGATTTCAAGGACGTCATCGCCTGCAAGCCGGCTCCTACAAGAATGGGGGCGTTTCCCATTCTTCGGTTAAAACGCCGGACCTGTAGGAGCCCGGCTTGCCGGCGATGGCGATTTAAAGGACGCCATCGCCAGCAAGCCGGGCTCCTACAGAGGCTGACACGAAACAAAGGTGCGATTTTCGCCTCCCTACGCTAACCTGCGGCCATGTTTTACGAGGTCGACTAATGCACATTCATATTCTTGGTATCTGCGGCACTTTCATGGGTTCGATGGCGGTTCTGGCCAAAGAGTTGGGCCATCACGTGACCGGCTCCGATGCCAACGTCTATCCGCCGATGAGCACTCAGCTTGAGGCGCAGGGCATTGAACTGACCCAAGGTTATGATCCCGCGCAGCTCGATCCGGCGCCGGATCTGGTGGTCATCGGCAACGCCATGTCCCGCGGCAACCCGGCTGTTGAATACGTACTGAACAAAGGCCTGCCTTACGTCTCCGGTCCGCAATGGCTGGCCGATCACGTGTTGCAAGGCCGCTGGGTGCTGGCCGTCGCCGGTACGCACGGCAAAACCACCACCAGCAGCATGCTGGCCTGGGTGCTGGAACACGCGGGCATGAGCCCCGGTTTCCTGATCGGCGGCGTGCCGCAGAATTTCTCGGTGTCGGCGCGTCTGGGCGGCACGCCGTTCTTCGTGATCGAAGCCGACGAGTACGACAGTGCGTTCTTCGACAAGCGCTCCAAGTTCGTTCACTACCGCCCGCGCACGGCGATCCTGAACAACCTGGAGTTCGACCACGCTGACATCTTCCCTGATCTGCCGGCCATCGAGCGGCAGTTCCACCATTTGGTGCGGACCATCCCGAGCGAAGGTCTGGTGATCCATCCGACCACCGAGCCGGCGTTGCAGCGCGTGATCGAGATGGGCTGCTGGACCCCGGTGCAAACCACCGGCGCCGGTGGTCAGTGGCAGGTCAAACTGCTGAGCGAAGACGGTTCGAAATTCGAAGTGATGTTCGAAGGCGTCGCTCAAGGCGTGGTCGAGTGGGACATGACCGGCCAGCATAACGTTGCCAACGCACTGGCCACCCTGGCAGCAGCGCGGCATGTCGGTGTTGTGCCGTCGATGGGCATTGCCGCGTTGAGCGCGTTCAAAAGCGTGAAGCGCCGGATGGAAAAGGTCGCCGAGGTTCGCGGCATTACCATCTATGACGACTTTGCCCATCACCCGACGGCCATCGCCACGACCCTCGACGGTCTGCGCAAACGCATCGGCGACGCGCCGCTGATCGCCATCATCGAGCCGCGCTCCAACTCCATGAAGCTCGGCGCGCACCGCGACGGCTTGCCGGAAAGCGTGGTCGATGCCGATCAGGTGATCTGGTACGCACCGGCCAACCTCGGTTGGGATCTGGGCGCAACGGCGGCGCTGTGCACGGTGCCGTCGATTGTCAGCGACTCGCTGGAAGGCATCATCGAACGCGTGAAGAGCCAGGCCCAGCCCGGTACTCACGTGGTGATCATGAGCAACGGCGGCTTCGGCGGCCTGCACGGCAAACTCGCCGAGGCGCTGCAATGAACAACGGCCCGGAACGCATCACGCTGGCGATGACCGGCGCTTCGGGCGCCCAGTACGGTTTGCGCCTGCTGGACTGCCTGATCCGCGAAGACCGCGAGGTGCACTTCCTGATTTCCAAGGCTGCGCAACTGGTGATGGCCACCGAGACTGACGTCACGCTGCCGCCGAAAACCCAAATGATGCAGGCCTTCCTCACCGAGTACACCGGCGCTGCCGCCGGGCAGATTCGGGTGTACGGCAAGGAAGACTGGATGTCGCCGGTAGCCTCGGGTTCCGGTGCGCCGTCGGCGATGGTGGTCGTGCCGTGTTCGACCGGCACGTTGTCGGCCATTGCCACCGGTGCCTGTAACAACCTGATCGAGCGCGCCGCCGATGTCACGCTGAAGGAGCGTCGCCAGCTGATTCTGGTGCCGCGTGAAGCGCCGTATTCGAGCATTCATCTGGAGCACATGCTCAAGTTGTCGAACATGGGCGTGACCATTTTGCCTGCGTCGCCGGGCTTCTATCATCAGCCGCAGACCATCGATGACCTGATCGATTTCGTGGTGGCGCGGATTCTCAACCTGCTGAACATTCCACAAGACATGCTGCCGCGTTGGGGCGAACACCATCTGACCAGCGATGAATAAGCTGCTGACGATTGTGCTGGCGCTGCAACTGGCGGGGTGCGCCACGGCACGCACGCTGGATGCTGCCAAACCGGGGGCGCCGGTGGTGTATGCGGGGACGCGCCTGGATTTGTACGCTCTGAATGGCGGTTGCTGTGCGATGGATCGTTTTGGGGCAGAGGCGCCTAGCTATCCGGGTGTCGATCTGCCGGCCAGCGCGTTGCTTGATACGCTGCTGTTGCCGTTGTCGGTGTTGACGGTGATCGGCGTGAGTTTTCAGGCGACGGGTGGATTGTAGGAGAGCGCTTCGCGCTCTATCGCGAGCAGGCTCGCTCCCACATTGGATTTGTGAGCGACACAGATCAAATGTGGGAGCGAGCCTGCTCGCGATGGTTCATCCCTGACTCAACAAATTACTTGCCTAGCTTCCTCAACTCATCCGACTCGACAATCCGTATCCCATCCTGTTCTTCCAGCGCCAGTCGCCACATCGCCCTGGCCAGTTGGCAAGCTTCGATGCCGCGGTATTTGCCGGGGATCAAGCGGGACAACGGACCGGCGACCTGCTCGGCCAGACGCGGTTCGAGGCGCTCACCCAGCAACACCGAAGGTCGACAAATGGTCAGCTGTGGCCAGTTTTGTGCGCGCAATGCGTACTCCATCTCGCCTTTGACCCGGTTGTAGAAAACCGAGGATCTGCGATCGGCCCCCAGGGCGCTGATCACGATCAAGTGTCGCGCACCCATTTCCCGCGCCCGTTTGGCGAAGGCCACTACCATGTCGAGGTCGACCGCGCGGAACGCCGCTTCCGAGCCGGCCTGCTTGATCGTGGTGCCGAGGCAGCAGTAGGCGATGTCGACGCGACCGCTAAGTTGCGGCAGGAACATCGCCGGGTCGCCGACCGGGTTTTCCAGATGCGGATGCTCGGCCAGCGGCCGACGTGAGGGGGCCAATACGCGCGTGATCGTGGGCTCGTTGAGCAGGCGATCAAGCAAGTGTTCACCGGTTAACCCGGTAGCTCCGGCAAGCAATACGTGCTGAGGCGTCAAGTACATAATATGTCCCCCTTGATACTGATCAGCTTAGTTGCTCTTTGCGTCCTTGCTGTCGTTAGAGACACTTTGTAGCGCTTTTCGTGCCTGCTGTTTGCGTAACAGCTGCCAATGGGAGAGAACGGTTTTCGGCGCCCAGATTTGCGGTTCAGAGGCTTCGAAGCTGTCCGCCAGTTCACGCTCGGCCACGGAGGCCTTGGCCAGCTTGAAGGCTTGTTCCAGGTCGTCGGTCTGGTTCAGTGCCTGGGCGAACAACGCGTCGCCGAAGTAGGTGAAGTTGGCTTCTTCCGAGCACCCGAAGGACACGCGGTCGGCGCGCGACGCGGTCATGATCAGGGTGCGTTCGTCCTTGAGGGCGGGGATGAAACCACCGGAGTAGCAAGACGAAATCACGATGATCTTGTCGCGGTTTTTCAGTGGGGCGAGCACGGCGCCGAGTTCGTTGGCCGGCAGGTCGGACAGCTCCATGCGTGGCTGGTCGAGCACCAGTTCGTGCTCGCTGGTGCCGTGGCTGGTCAGGTAGATGAAGATCAGGTCTTCCGGACCGCTGCGCTCGGCCAGCGTCAGCGCCGCACGGCGCAGGTTTTCCCGGGTGGCCATCGGCCGGTCGACGAGGTGGTCGCGATGGTTCACCAGGCGGATCTGGCCAAACGCACCGAAACGGCTGGTGAGCATGTTGCTGACGTAATCGGATTCACGCAGGAACACGCTCTGCTTGCCGTCACCGCCGACGGTCAAGGTGTACAACTCGATCGCCGGGGTCGAAGCCGGCACATTGGCCAGCGCGTCTTCGAGCAAGCGGCCCTGGGCCAGCAAGCCGAGTTCAAGGCTGTCGGGCAACAGCTTGCCGTCGGCATCGCGTACTCGCTGGCCGTTGGCCCAGGTGCCGCTCTGCACGGTGCCATCGGTCAGCACCAGCGTGCCGCGTCCCTGATAACTGTCGCTGTCGAACTGGCCGATGTAGAAACTGCCATCTGAAAGGTTCAGTCGACCCTGACCGGTGAAGCGCCAGTCGCTGAACTGGCCGATGTAGTGACTGCCGTCGGCGCCGATCAACTCGCCTTTGCCATTCAGCGAGCCTTCCTTGAACTGGCCGAGCCAGACATCACCGTCGGCGTTTTCGTAGCGGCCCTTGCCGTGCAGTTGGTTGTTCTTGAAGCTGCCGACGTAAATGTCGCCTTCAGCGCTGTTGAATGTCCCGTTGCCTTCCAGTTGACCGTCCTTGAAATGCCCGGTGAACTGATTGCCGCTGGCGTCGCCACGCTGGCCTTCGCCGTTGGGTTTGCCATGGGCGAACTGGCCTTGATACGAGCTGCCGTCTTCGAGCTCCAAGCGGCCGAGCCCCGAATATTGATCGGCCTTGAATTCGCCGCGGTAGGTCATGCCGTTTTCTTTGAGGGTGCCTTCGCCTTCGCGCCGACCCGCCTTGAAGCCGCCGGTGTAGCTGCTGCCGCTGGTGGTCAGCGTGCCCTGGCCGTCGAACAGCCCCAGGTTGAAATTGCCGCGATACAGCTCGCCGTTGCTGCCGTGCCATTCGCCCTGGCCGTGCCACTGGCCCTTGTCGAAACTGCCGGCGTACCAGCTGCCGTTCGGGTAATCGACGCGACCCTGGCCTTGCAGCAATCCGTTGACCAGGTCTCCGCGATAGCGGCCGCCGTCCGGCAGGCGCGCATCGGGCGGCAACAGCGATTCGCTGTCGCCGCAAGCGGTGAGCATCAGGGTCAGGGCAATGAGTGCAAGTGAGCGCATAGCGGGATCCGGGCAATTAGGCGACCGAGTATGCCGCAGCTCTATGACTGAGATATAGAGAGAGGTCGCGAAACAGCGTGAGCTGCTTCGCATCCGGGAGGGTTTACACGAAGCAGAGCGACAGTGGCTCGGCGATATAGGCCGGTTTGTCCGAACCTTCGATCTCGAGCGTGGCGGTGGCCTTGAGCAGCCATTGGCCGGGCTTCTTCTCGGTGACTTCGGTCAGATCGACCTTGAGGCGCACTTTCGAATTGACCTTGACCGGCTGAATGAACCGCACGCTGTCGAGGCCGTAATTGACCACCATCTTCAAGCCTTCAGGCAGGATGAGGATGTCTTCCATCAGTTTCGGGATCAGCGACAGCGACAGGAAACCGTGGGCAATGGTGCTGCCAAATGGCGTTTGCGCGGCTTTGACCGGGTCGACGTGGATGAACTGATAGTCTCCAGTGGCTTCGGCGAACAGGTTGATGCGCTCCTGATCGATAGTTAGCCATTCGGAACGTCCAAGTTCCTTGCCGACATAATCTTTGAGCTCTGCAACTGGAACATAGGGCATTGAGACTCTCCTTGGGTTCATCGGTTTTATAGTTTTGAGGTGGGGGGATTTGACCTCCCGGATTACCACTTTAGATCAACATGGCAAATTGCTCCGGTCAACTGACCATGCTTTTGGCGAATGCCGGTCTATAGCGTTGGCATGCTTATAATGCCGGGCGCGATTTTTCGGGGGAGAGGACGGATGTTGTTACGTGGCCTGACCTGGCTGGTGTTGTTCCAATTGCTGGGCACCGCCATCAACCATTTGTTTTTACCGGTGCTGCCGGGGCCGATCATTGGCCTGCTGCTTCTGCTGGTGTTCCTGATCAGCCGTGGCCAGGTCGGCGAACCGCTGAGCCTGGCGGCCGGCAGCCTGCTGCGTTACCTGCCATTGCTGCTGGTGCCGCCGGCCGTGGGCGTGATGGTTTACGCCAAGGACATTGCCGCGGACTTCTGGGCCATCGTCGGTGCACTGGTGTTGTCGCTGCTGCTGTCCATGGCGTTCGCCGGTGTGCTGATGCAGCGCATGGTCAAACGCCACGCGCACCGCGAGGACTCGCAATGATCTTCGACTGGCAGGGCGCCTGGGTGTCGGTGATTCATCATCCGTTGTTCGGCATCGGCATCACCCTCGGCGCCTATCAGCTGGTGTTGGCGGCGTTCGAGAAAACCCGCTGGATTTTTCTGCAGCCGGTGCTGGTCTCCATGCTGTTGGTCATTGGCGTGCTGGTCGGCTGCGGCCTGACCTACGCCGAGTACCGCAAGAGCACCGAGATCCTCAGCATTTTGCTCGGCCCGGCCACCGTTGCGCTGGCCGTGCCGCTTTACCTCAACCTGCGGCGGATTCGGCAGTTGTTCTGGCCGATATTTACTACGCTGGTGATAGGTGGCGTGATTGCCACCGGCATGGGCGTGTTGCTCGGGTGGTCGTTTGGTGCAGAGCACATGATCCTGATGACCATGGCGCCGAAGTCGGTGACCTCGCCGATCGCCATGCTGGTGGCCGAACAGATCGGCGGCGTCGCGGCGCTGGCGGCGGTTTTTGTGTTGATCACCGGCGTGATCGGGGCGATCTTTGGGCCGAGCCTGCTGAACCGGCTCGGCGTCCACAGCCCCGAGGCGCGCGGCATGGCGCTGGGCATGACCGCCCATGCGGTGGGCACGGCCGTGGCGATGCAGGAAAGTGAAGAATGCGGCGCCTTCGCGGCGCTGGCGATGAGTCTGATGGGCGTGGCCACGGCGGTGTTCCTGCCGTTGGCGGTGTCGATGGTGGTGTAAGGAAATGTCTATGAGCTTGCCGCTTTTCCCGCTGAATACGGTGCTGTTTCCGGGCTGCATCCTCGACTTGCAGATCTTCGAGGCGCGCTACCTGGACATGATTGGTCGCTGCATGAAACAGGGCGGCGGCTTCGGCGTGGTGTGCATCCTGGAGGGTGAAGAGGTCGGCATCGCCCCGTCAGGTTATGCGCTGGTCGGGTGTGAGGCGCTGATCACCGATTTCAAGCAGCAGGACAATGGCCTGCTGGGCATTCGGGTGCAGGGCGGGCGGCGTTTTCACGTGTTGCGCACCGAGGTTCAGCGCGATCAGTTGACCGTCGCCGAGGTCGAGTGGCTGGAAGACGAGCCAGAGCAACCCTTGCAGGATGAGGATGCCGATCTCGTCGCACTGCTCAAGGCCCTGGCCGAACACCCGATGGTCGAAGCGCTGAACATGGGCACCGAAGCGACCGGGCAACAGTCGCTGGCCAATCAGTTGGCGTACCTGCTGCCATTCGCCGAGGTGGACAAGATCGACCTGCTGCAACTCGACGATCCGCAGCAACGACTGGATGCGATCCAGGCGCTGCTCGATGAATTACAGGGTGAGTTGTTCGCTTGAGAGCGAAGGACTGATGAACGCATTTGGTAGCAGTTTGGGCCTCAGGCCAGCATTGTCGGAAGCAACGGATGCGCATAGTTTCAAGTCTGCCCACAGGAAGTGGGTTCGCACTTGAAAAGGAAGATGTAGATGGATTCCGACGCAACACAAAAACAGGCTATCTGGGATCAATGCGCCGTTGAGGTCATGCTGGTAGTGCTGAAGAGTCAACAGCGATTCAATTATGAAGTCGCTGCTCAGGCTGCCGTCGATGCCGCGGATGCACTGATCGAAAAACGCGAAGCTCGACGTACTTGAACAATTTCGCTGGATAAAAAAGCCCGAGCAATGCTCGGGCTTTTTGTGTTCGATCAATAGGCATACCGCAACATCGCGTGCGGCAAATGCCGCAACGCAAAGAAGCCGAATAACACCGCCATTGCCGGCAACACCAGCCACCAGACTTTGGGTGGCATGGCGTTGAGCGGCGTCTGGCGCTGACTCAACCCCAGGCTCGCCGCACACACGCACGCCGCCAGCATGGCGCCGGCCAGCACATCCGTTGGCCAGTGCGCGCCCAGGTACACGCGTGACAAGGCAATCGCCAGCGCCGGCAGGCAACCTAGCAGCAACCAGGTCAGGCGCATCCTTGGCGGTTGTCCGCGACCGGCCAGCACGGCGAGCGTCAGAAACAGCGCGAAAGAGCCTGAGGCATGGCCGCTGGGCATGCTGTAGCTGGTAAGCGGGTCGCTCAGGACTTCCGGGCGCAACCGGGCGAAAAAGTGTTTGGTGAGCGTATTGCCGAGTGCGGTGACGAGCAGCGTGCTGCCGGCGAAAATCGCTTGGCGCCATTGCCGGGTCAGCAGCAGCAAAACGGTGAGCAGGGCGCTGAACAGCAGCATGTTGCGGAACTCGCCGATCAGGGTGAAAGTCACGGCGACTTCATCGAGCATCGGGCTGCGGTGTTCCTGCACCAGCGTCATCAAGCCTTGGTCGAGAGCGGTGAGGTGCGGGTAGCCGATAAACAATCCGGCCAGAATCAACAAGCTCATGCTGGCGATCAGTATCGTGGCCTTGCGATGACGGCGCAGGCTGCTGGTTGCGCTCAGGCCGATCATCACGGCGATGCTGCCGGCGACGATCCCGGCCTCAGGCCAGAAACCTTCCGGTAATGGCAAGCGAATCGCCGCGCCCGTGGCCCAGCCGGGCAGCAGGTAGGCAACACTCCAACCGGCAGTGGCCAGCAGGCTGACGGCGACGAAGCGCGGGAACGGCATGTCAAACATCCCGGCGACCATCGGCAGCATCGGCCTTAGTGGCCCGATGAATCGCCCGACCAGCAGGCTGGCGATGCCGTAGCGCTGGAAGTAAGCCTCGGCACCGGCGATCCACTCCGGGTGATGGCGCAGACCGGGCAGGCGCCGGATGTTCTGATGGAAATGTCGCCCAACAAAGTAGGAAACGATATCGCCCAGCACGCCGGCGACGAATCCCAGCAGCAAGGTTTCGCTCAACGACAGTGCACCGCTGCCGGCCAGCACGGCGACGGCAAACAGCAACACCGTGCCGGGTACGATCAGTCCGGCAATCGCCAGGCATTCCACGAAGGCCACGATGAACACCGCCGCAGCCAGCCATTGCGGGTTGACCGTCAGCCATCCGGTCACGCTATCGAGCCATGGGCCCATAAAAACAACTCCATTGAATAATCAATCTTCAAAACACCGCGGCCCCCCCCCTGTAGGAGCAAGCTTGCTCGCGATGGTCGTTAACGATAACGCGTGCCGTCTGGATAAACGCAGCGTTCTGGAGACCATCGCGAGCAGGCTCGCTCCTACAGGGGGGCACAATTATTCAGGTCAGCAAAAAATAATCGCGACCTTCGACTTGCCCCCGTCGCAGCGGGTTCCGCGTGCAATACGGCGCGTAAGCCGCATCTACGAAGCGGTACATCAGATGCTCATCGCGCCCATGGGGAATACCCAAGCGTGTGGTTTGAATAATGTGGCCCGGTGCCGGGCCGACATCCTCCACCAGCAGCACTTCATGATCAAAACGCTTGGCGTCCCAGACCGGCACCTTCAAACCCAGCGCCTTGCACAACAGCGTTTGCCCGGCACAGAGTTTTTGCGACGGGCGAGGGCGTCCCTGGGCGTCGGGATTGTTCAGCAGCATCTGCGCCAGGCTAGCCGGGCCGCTCAACTCATCGACCCACGGATAAGCGGATTTGATCAAAACCGCATTGCCCGGACCTTGAGCGCTGAAATTCAGGGAATCGCCGCCCCGTGCGTAATACATATAGATGTGGCCGCCATCCAGAAACAAAGCCTTACGCTTTTCTGTGTAGCCGAGAGAGGCATGGCTGCCTTTTTCTTCGAAGTAATAGGCTTCGGTCTCGATGATCCGGGCGCTGAGCCACAGTTCACCGACCCGATGCCGGATGACTTTGCCAAGTAAATCCCGGGCCAGCGTTTGCGCATCCCGGTCGAAAAATGCGTCCGGGAGCCCGGTGGGCAGGCTCGCATCGGTCGCACGAACAGTCAGGTTGGACATGATGAACGGCATTTATCAAAGCTGATTGAGTCGTGATGATAACAATTTGCAGCTTAATCACGGCTGAACGTCGGCAAATTGCCCTCCATTTCGACCATCCGCCCGTCACCGCTGTTAGTCAGGGGACGCGACAGCTATAATCTGCCGCTTTCATCTTTGCCAAGATCACAGCAGACAATGACTGAGTCCGTTCTCGACTACATGACCCGCCTGGGTCGCGCCGCCCGTGAAGCGTCGCGCATCATCGGCCGTGCCAGCACCGCGCAGAAAAACCGCGCCTTGCAGGCGGCTGCCAATGCGCTGGATGCCGCGCGTGCCGAGCTGACGGCCGCCAATGAGCTGGATCTGGCGGCTGGTCGAGCCAATGGCCTGGAACCTGCGCTACTGGAACGTCTGGCGCTGACCCCGGAGCGTATCGACGGCATGATCGTCGGTTTGCGCCAGGTTGCAGCGTTGCCGGACCCGGTCGGAGCCATTCGCGACATGAGCTTCCGTCCGTCGGGGATTCAGGTCGGCAAGATGCGTGTGCCGCTGGGCGTGATCGGGATCATTTACGAATCCCGGCCCAACGTGACCATCGACGCCGCCAGCCTGTGCCTGAAGTCCGGTAACGCGACCATCCTGCGCGGCGGTTCCGAAGCGATTCATTCCAACCGTGCCATCGCCGCCTGCATCCAGCGCGGCCTGGCCGAAGCCGATCTGCCCGCCGCCGTGGTTCAAGTGGTCGAAACCACCGACCGTGCCGCCGTTGGCGCGCTGATCACCATGCCTGAATACGTCGACGTCATCGTGCCCCGTGGCGGCCGTGGCCTGATCGAACGCGTCAGCCGTGATGCGCGCGTGCCGGTGATCAAGCATCTGGACGGTATCTGCCACGTTTACGTCAGTGCCCACGCTGATCTGCCGAAGGCCCAGCGTATTGCCTTCAATGCCAAGACTTACCGTTATGGCATTTGCGGTGCGATGGAGACGCTGTTGGTGGATCAAACCGTTGCCAAAGATTTCCTGCCATCGATGGCTGCCCAGTTCCGCGAGAAAGGCGTTGAACTGCGGGGGTGCGAGCGCACTCGGGCGATCATCGATGCCGCAGTGGCCACAGAAGAAGACTGGCACACCGAATACCTGGCACCGATCCTCTCGATCCGCGTGGTCGACGGGCTGGACCAGGCCATCGAGCACATTAATAAGTACGGCTCCCATCACACCGATTCGATCGTCAGCGAAAACCTTGCGGACACCCGGCGTTTCGTCGCGGAAGTCGATTCGTCGTCGGTGATGATCAACACCCCGACCTGCTTCGCTGATGGCTTCGAATACGGATTGGGTGCCGAGATTGGCATTTCTACTGATAAGCTGCACGCCCGCGGCCCGGTGGGTCTCGAAGGTCTGACCTGCGAGAAGTACATCGTGGTCGGTGATGGCCAGTTGCGCGGCCAGGCGTCGGTCTGACTTGGGCGACCTTAATCCGTCGGCCCCGGTAACCACCAGCGAACCTGCGCCTCGACGTATCGGCATGCTGGGCGGGACGTTCGACCCGGTGCACATCGGCCATTTGCGCGGTGCGCTGGAAGTCGCCGAAGCGCTGGGGCTCGACGAGTTACGCCTGACACCGAGTGCCAGGCCGCCTCATCGCGGTACGCCGCAGGTGTCGGCGAAGGATCGTCTGGCGATGGTCGAGTGCGCGGTGGCCGGTGTGGCGCCGTTGGTGGTGGACGCCCGCGAATTGCAGCGGGACAAGCCGTCCTACACCATCGACACCCTGGAACTGATGCGCGCCGAACTGGCCGCTGAAGACCAGGTTTTTCTACTTTTGGGCTGGGACGCATTTTGCGGCCTGCCCACTTGGCACCGCTGGGAAGAGTTGCTCCAGCATTGCCACATCCTGGTGCTGCAACGCCCGGATGCCGACAGCGAACCGCCGGATGCCTTGCGCAACCTGCTGGCAGCGCGCTCGGTGAGCGACCCGCTGGCCCTTAAAGGGCCGAGCGGACAGATTGCATTCGTCTGGCAGACGCCGCTCGCGGTATCCGCCACCCAGATCCGTCAACTGCTGGCCAGCGGTAAGTCGGTACGTTTCCTGGTGCCCGACGCGGTCCTGGCCTACATCGATGCGCACGGACTTTACCGTGCGTCGAACTGAAAAAGGGTGCGCTTCAAGGCACGTGAATGCGTGTAGCGAAGCGCCCGAACATACGAGCAAAACGAGTTTTATATGACTGACAAAGACGTAGCTAAAGTAAAGCGCAAAGGCACATTCAAGAGCGCCCCGCTGCCAGTAGAAGCGCCAACCGGCCCTGAGCTGGCTGGCGAAGCGCTGGTCAAGGTTGCCGTGGCAGCCCTGGAAGACGTGAAGGCCCAGGACATCCAGGTCATCGACGTTCGTGAAAAGCAGAGCATCACTGACTTCATGATCATCGCTACCGGTACGTCCAACCGCCAGATCGGCGCCATGCTGGACAAGGTCCGCGAAGCCGTCAAAGCCCAGGGCGTCAAGCCTTTGGGTGAAGAAGGCAAGGGCGACAGCGACTGGGTCCTGCTGGATATGGACGATGTCATCGTGCACATGATGACCGCCTCGGCTCGCCAGTTCTACGACCTGGAGCGCCTGTGGGCCGGTGCAGAGCAGAGCCGTTCGGCCAGCGCTGCGCATCACAGCCCGGAAAACACCCACGAGCATTTCACCAAGCTCAACAAAGACCAGCTGTAAGGGATTGCTGTGCGACTGCGACTGATCGCCGTCGGTTCACGCATGCCCAAGTGGGTGGAAGAAGGCTGGCATGAATATGCCAAGCGTCTTCCGTCCGAGCTGGCGCTGGAACTGGTGGAAATACCGCTCAACACCCGTGGCAAGAACGCCGACGTGGCACGCTTCATCCGTCAGGAAGGCGAAGCCATGCTGGCCAAGGTCGGGCCGAACGAGCGCGTTGTCACCCTCGAAGTCCACGGCAAGCCCTGGAGCACCGAGCAGTTGGCGGTCGAGCTCGATCGCTGGCGGCTGGACTCGCGGACGGTGAATTTCATGGTCGGCGGCCCCGAAGGGCTGGCGCCGGAAGTTTGTGCGCGGGCCGATCAGCGCTGGTCGTTGTCACCGTTGACGTTGCCGCACCCGCTGGTGCGGATTCTGATCGGCGAACAGCTGTACCGTGCCTGGACAGTTCTGTCCGGTCACCCTTACCACAAGTAGTTCTGCCTCATGTCCCAGCCGATCCGCATCAAGGACCACGAAAAAGACGCCCGTCTGGTGCGTGGCCGCGTCGTGTTCGGGGCTATTGCAGTGGTGGTGCTGATCGGCGTGCTGATCGCTCGCCTGTATTTCCTCCAGGTGATCCAGTACGAGTACCACTCGACCCTGTCGGAAAACAACCGCGTCCATGTGCAGCCGATTCCGCCGACCCGCGGATTGATCTTCGACCGCAATGGCGTGGTGGTGGCCGACAACCGGCCCAGCTTCAGCCTGAGCATGACCCGCGAGCGTTCCGGCGACTGGCAGCAAGTGCTCGACGTGATCGTCGAAGTGCTGGAGCTGACGCCCGAGGATCGGGTGATCTTCGAGAAACGCATGCGCCAGGGGCGTCGGCCATTCGAGCCGGTGCCGATCCTGTTCGAGCTGACCGAAGAGCAGATCGCCCGCATCGCCGTGAACCAGTTCCGCCTCCCGGGTGTGGAAGTGGTTGCGCAGCTGGTGCGGCATTACCCGCAGGGCGCGCACTTTGCGCACTCGGTGGGTTACATGGGGCGGATCAACGAGAAAGAGCTGAAGTCTCTCGATCCGGTCAATTACAGCGGCACCCACCACATCGGCAAGACCGGCATCGAGCGTTTCTACGAGCCCGAGCTGCATGGCCAGGTGGGTTACGAAGAAGTTGAAACCAACGCACGAGGCCGTGTTCTGCGGGTGCTCAAGCGTACCGATCCGATTCCCGGCAAGGACATCGTCCTGAGCCTGGACATCAAGTTGCAGGAAGCGGCCGAAGCGGCACTCGGCGGTCGCCGTGGTGCGGTGGTCGCGCTGGACCCGAAAACCGGTGAAGTGCTGGCAATGGTCAGTCAGCCGAGTTTCGACCCGAACCTGTTTGTGACCGGCATCAGCTTCAAGGCATATTCCGAACTGCGTGATTCCATCGACCGGCCGCTGTTCAACCGCGTGCTGCGTGGTCTTTACCCACCGGGTTCGACCATCAAGCCAGCGGTGGCCATTGCAGGCCTGGACTCGGGCGTTGTCACCGCGTCGACCCGGGTCTTCGACCCCGGCTACTACATGCTGCCCAATTACGATCACAAGTATCGCAACTGGAACCGTACCGGTGACGGCTACGTCGATCTGGACACGGCGATCATGCGGTCCAACGACACCTACTTCTATGACCTGGCCCACAAGCTGGGGATTGATCGCTTGTCGGCCTACATGGGCAAGTTCGGCATCGGCCAAAAGGTCTCGTTGGACATGTTCGAAGAGTCGCCGGGGCTGATGCCGTCCCGTGAGTGGAAGCGCGCGACCCGGCGCCAGGCCTGGTTCCCGGGTGAAACGCTGATTCTCGGGATCGGTCAGGGCTACATGCAATCCACGCCGCTGCAACTGGCCCAGGCCACGGCGCTGGTGGCCAACAAAGGCGTGTGGAACCGTCCGCACCTGGCCAAGACCGTCGAAGGCGAGCGGCCGAAGGATGAAAATCCGATGCCGGACATCATCCTGCGCGATCCGTCCGACTGGACCCGGGTCAACCACGGCATGCAGCAAGTGATGCACGGTGCGCGCGGTACGGCGCGCAAGGCTTCGATCGGCGCGCAATACCGGATCGCCGGCAAAAGTGGTACCGCCCAGGTGGTCGCAATCAAGCAGGGCGAGAAGTACGACCGCTCGAAGGTTCAGGAACGTCATCGCGACCACGCCTTGTTTGTCGGCTTCGCGCCGGCCGACGACCCGAAAATCGTGGTGTCGGTGATGGTCGAGAACGGCGAGTCCGGTTCCGGCGTCGCCGCGCCTGTGGTGCGTCAAGTCATGGACGCCTGGCTCCTCGACCAGGACGGCCGACTGAAAGCCGAATACGCCAGCCCTATCAGTGCGGAGGCTACGGCCCGTGAAGAGTAATTTCGATCGCATCCTCTCCAGCGAGGATGTGATGCGTCGCCGTGCGACGCTGTTGCAACGCATGCACATCGACGGACCGCTGCTGATCCTGCTGCTGACCCTCGCCGCCGGCAGCCTGTTCGTGCTGTATTCGGCCAGCGGCAAGAGCTGGGACCTGCTGGCCAAGCAAGCTACTTCGTTCGGCATCGGCCTGGTGTCGATGATCGTCATCGCCCAGTTCGAGCCGCGCTTCATGGCCCGTTGGGTGCCGGTCGCTTATGTCGTCGGCGTGCTGTTGCTGGTGGTGGTGGACGTCATGGGTCACAACGCCATGGGCGCCACGCGCTGGATCAACATTCCGGGGGTGATCCGCTTCCAGCCTTCGGAGTTCATGAAGATCCTGATGCCGGCAACCATCGCCTGGTACTTGTCCAAGCGTACCTTGCCGCCTCAGCTCAAGCATGTGGGCGTCAGTCTGTTCCTGATCGGTTTGCCGTTCATTCTGATCGTGCGTCAGCCAGACCTCGGCACTTCGCTGCTGATCCTGGCGGGTGGCGCATTCGTTTTGTTCATGGGCGGGCTGCGCTGGCGCTGGATCATCAGCGTGCTGGCCGCCGCTGTGCCGGTGGCCGTGGGGATGTGGTTTTTCATCATGCACGACTACCAGAAGCAACGAATCCTGACGTTCCTCGACCCGGAAAGCGATCCGCTGGGCACCGGCTGGAACATCATTCAGTCAAAAGCCGCCATCGGTTCCGGCGGCGTGTTCGGCAAGGGTTGGCTGCTGGGCACGCAATCGCACCTGGACTTCCTGCCGGAAAGCCACACCGACTTCATTATTGCGGTGATGGGTGAAGAGTTCGGCCTGGTGGGCATCTGCGCACTGCTGCTGATTTACCTGCTGTTGATCGGTCGCGGGCTGGTGATTACCGCCCAGGCCCAGACATTGTTCGGCAAACTGCTCGCGGGCGCCCTGACCATGACGTTTTTTGTTTACGTTTTCGTCAACATCGGTATGGTCAGTGGCCTGTTGCCGGTTGTAGGGGTGCCGTTGCCGTTCATTAGCTACGGAGGAACTTCGCTGGTAACGCTGCTGTCAGCGTTTGGGGTTTTGATGTCGATCCATACCCATCGCAAGTGGATCGCACAGGTTTGAATAAGGTGAAGATTTCAATGCAAGTAATGCGTGGCTGGGCGACTCGATACGCGCCATGGGTCGGCCTGGTAAGCATCCTTGGCACAGCGCAGGACGCGTTGGCCGGCGATTACGAAGGCTCACCCCAGGTGGCCGGCTTCGTCGGTGAAATGACCCGCGACTACGGTTTTGCCGGTGAACAGCTGATGGGCGTGTTCCGCGAAGCCGAGCGCAAGCAGTCGATTCTGGACGCGATCTCCAAGCCCGCCGAACGGGTCAAGCAGTGGAAAGAATATCGCCCGATGTTCATCACCGACGCGCGCATCGCCCGCGGCGTGGATTTCTGGCGGCAGCACGAGGCGGTACTCGCCCGTGCCGAGCAGGAATATGGCGTACCGGCTCAGGTGATTGTCTCGATCATCGGCGTTGAGACCTTTTTCGGTCGTAATACTGGCAATTACCGGGTAATCGACGCCTTGTCGACCCTGGGTTTCGACTATCCTCCCCGTGCTGAATTCTTCCGCAAGGAATTGCGTGAATTCCTGTTGCTGGCCCGGGAAGAGCAGGTCGATCCATTGACCCTCAAAGGCTCCTACGCCGGGGCGATGGGCTTGCCACAGTTCATGCCGAGCAGTTTCCGCGCCTATGCGGTGGACTTCGACGGTGACGGCCACATTAATATCTGGACCAATCCGGACGATGCAATCGGCAGCGTCGCCAGTTATTTCAAGCGTCACGGCTGGGTGGCCGGCGAACCGGTGGTCAGCCGAGCCGATGTGCGTGGCGATCAGGTCGACGAAGGTTTGACCACCGGCATCGAACCGACTAAAACCGTCGGGGAGTTGCGGGCTCTAGGGTGGTCAAGTCATGATGCGCTGCGCGATGATATGCCGGTCACGGCATTCCGCCTGGAAGGTGACAATGGCCCTGAATACTGGATGGGCCTGACGAATTTTTACGCAATCACGCGTTATAACCGCAGCGTGATGTACGCCATGGCAGTACATCAACTGTCTGAACAGCTGGTCCAAGCACGGGGCGTCAAGTAATGCGGGCATTGCCTATGAATAAACCCCTGAAGCTGATGGCATTCGCCGCGTTGGCAGTGCTGGTCGCCAGTTGTTCGACCAGCCGCGCACCGTCGCAGAAATCATCCACCGCCGTGCGCTCGACGCCGGGGCTGGACATCAACCGCGCCCACAAAGATGGCGCACCGTGGTGGGACGTCGACGTATCGCGCATCCCGGATGCCACGCCGACCCTGCACACCGGGCCTTACAAGGCCAACCCGTACACCGTGCTGGGCAAGACTTACTTCCCGCTGCAAGAATCCAAGACCTACGTCGCCTCGGGCACGGCGTCCTGGTACGGCACCAAGTTCCACGGCCAGAACACCGCCAATGGCGAGGTTTACGACCTGTATGGCATGAGCGCCGCTCACAAGACCTTGCCACTGCCGAGTTACGTTCGGGTGACCAACCTGGACAACAACAAGTCAGTGATTTTGCGGGTCAACGATCGCGGGCCGTTTTACTCGGATCGCATCATTGACTTGTCCTACGCTGCCGCGAAGAAACTCGGCTACGCCGAAACCGGCACCGCACGGGTCAAGGTCGAAGGCATCGACCCGCAGCAATGGTGGGCGGCCAAAGGCCGTCCGGCGCCTTTGATGCTCAACGAGCCACAAGTAGCGCAAAATGCCGCCCCGACGATTACCGCATCGGCCGGCACGGTCGAGCAATGGACGCCTCCGCCGCAGCAACACGCCGCGGCCGTTGTACCCGTGCAGATCGATGCAAAAAAAAACGCTTCTGTACCAGCCTCTGGCCAGTATCTGCAGGTGGGCGCGTTCGCCAACCCGGACGCTGCAGAACTCCTGAGATCGAAGCTCAGCGGGATGGTGAGCGCTCCGGTGTTCATCAGCTCGATCGTGCGCAATCAACAGACACTGCATCGGGTGCGCCTGGGGCCGATCGGCTCGCCGGGTGAAATCCAGCAAGTGCAGAACAGCGTGCGCCTGGCCAATCTCGGTTCGCCGAGCGTGGTCACCGCCGAGTAATACGTAGTACTTGATTGACGGTTCACTTGCGGTTTTGAGGGGTGGACCTGGTTGTTGGCTCGTTGAAGAACAAAAGCCCGGCAAGGGTACTGAGTGAACGACTGAACACGCGACAGCTCGTTAGAAGGCTGTCTGATTAGTTTTGCCTTCGGGCAGTTTCCATTAGCGATTTCGAGAGACGGATGAACATCACCACCTTTGCCAAACGCCTGTGCCTTCTAGTCCCGCTGCTCCTCTCGCCTGCCGCTTTCGCGGTCGAGATGATGCCGTCGCCGCCACAACTGGCCGCCAAAGCCTATGTGCTCATGGATGCCAGCAGCGGCAACGTGCTGGTCGAGAACAACGGTGACCAGCGTCTGCCGCCTGCCAGCCTGACCAAGCTGATGACCGCGTACATCGCGACCCTGGAAATCCGTCGCGGCCAGATCGGCGAAAACGACCCGGTGACCGTCAGCGAAAACGCCTGGCGCACCGGCGGTTCGCGGATGTTCATCAAGGTCGGTTCGCAAGTGACCGTCAGCGACCTGCTGCACGGCATCATCATTCAGTCGGGTAACGACGCCAGTGTTGCGCTCTCCGAGCACATCGCCGGCAGCGAAGACGCGTTCGCCGACATGATGAACAAAACCGTGGCCGACCTGGGCATGACCAATAGCCACTTCATGAACCCGACCGGTCTGCCGAACCCTGAGCACTACTCGTCGGCTCACGACATGGCTGTGCTGGCTCGCGCGATCATCCACGAAGACCCGGCTCACTATGCGATCTACTCGCAGAAAGAGTTCTTCTGGAACGGCATCAAGCAACCTAACCGTAACCTGCTGCTGTGGCGCGACAAGACTGTCGACGGTCTGAAAACCGGCCACACCGACGAAGCCGGCTACTGCATGGTGTCTTCGGCCGTACGTGATGGCATGCGCCTGATCGCCGTGGTGTTCGGCACCAACAGCGAAGTGGCACGTGCGTCGGAAACCCAGAAGCTGCTGACCTACGGTTTCCGTTTCTTCGAAACCCAGACCTTCTATCAGAAAGGCGCCGAGCTGGCTCAGGCCCCTGTCTGGAAGGGCAGCACCAATCAAGTCAAGGCCGGCCTGGCTGAAGACCTGACCATGACCCTGCCCAAAGGCCAGCTGAAAAAGCTCGCTGCCAGCATGACCATGAACCCGCAACTGGTTGCGCCAATCGCCAAGGGCGACGTGATCGGTAAAGTCGAAGTCAAACTGGACGACAAGGTGGTGCACAGCGCTGACCTGATCGCTCTGGATGGCGTCGAAGAGGGTGGTATCTTCCGTCGCATGTGGGATAGCATCCGTCTATTCTTCTACGGCTTGTTCAACTGAATTAGTGTGCACCTGCATGGTCCCGCGCTCATCCGGCGCGGGGTCATGCCCGTCGCCACGGCTTACGCTTACGAGGCCGTTACGCCATGACCGATACTGAAGTAAAGGCGCCCAAGATCGAATTCCCCAACGTTGATTACCCGGTTAAGGTGATCAGCGATACCGGTGTTGGCAACAAAGACAGGATCATCGAGATCGTCAAGAAACACGCGACGATCAACCATGACCGTGTGGATGAGCGCCAAAGCACCAACGGCAAATACACCACGATTCAATTGCACATCGTCGCCACCGACCAGGACCAGCTGTACAACATCAACAGCGAACTGCGGGCTACCGGCTTCGTGCACATGGTGCTGTGATGTCTGGCACGCTGGGCTTTCGCGAGCTCGGCCAGATGGCGTACGAGCCGGTCTGGCATGCCATGCAACGCTTCACCAACGAACGCGGCAGCGATGCCGCAGACGAGATCTGGCTGGTTGAGCACCCGCCGGTGTTCACCCAGGGCCAGGCCGGCAAGGCCGAGCACTTGTTGCTGCCGGGAGATATTCCGGTGGTGCAGGTCGATCGCGGTGGTCAGGTGACTTATCACGGTCCAGGCCAGTTGGTCGCCTATCTGTTGCTCGATGTGCGCAAGCTGGGGTTCGGTGTGCGTGACCTGGTCACCCGCATGGAACACTGCCTGATCGAGCTGCTGGCCAGCTACGGCGTGACGGCTGCGGCCAAGCCGGATGCTCCGGGTGTCTACGTCGATGGGGCGAAAATCGCTTCCCTGGGTCTGCGGATCCGCCACGGTTGTTCCTTTCATGGCCTGGCCCTGAACGTGGACATGAACCTGGAACCGTTTCGACGGATTAATCCCTGCGGCTACGCCGGGCTGGCGATGACCCAGCTGAGCGATCACGCAGGATCGATTGAATTTGCCGAGGTAAGTGCCCGGCTGCGCGCGCAGCTCGTCAAACACCTCGACTATGCTGAGCAGACGACCCTAACGGGCGGAATCGACTGATATGACTACTGATGCAGTGCAAACCATGATCCCGACGCTGGATGTCACCGAGCGTCCGGCCCCGCGTGCCAAGGTTGAAGCCGGCGTCAAGCTGCGCGGCGCCGAGAAGGTTGCACGCATCCCGGTAAAGATCATTCCTACCACCGAACTGCCGAAGAAACCTGACTGGATCCGCGTGCGCATCCCGGTTTCCCCGGAAGTCGACCGCATCAAGGCGTTGCTGCGCAAACACAAGCTGCACAGCGTGTGCGAAGAAGCGTCCTGCCCGAACCTGGGCGAGTGCTTCTCCGGCGGCACCGCGACCTTCATGATCATGGGCGACATCTGCACCCGTCGCTGCCCGTTCTGCGACGTTGGCCACGGCCGTCCGAAACCACTGGACGTGAATGAGCCGGAAAGCCTGGCCATTGCCATCGCCGACCTGAAACTGAAATACGTAGTGATCACTTCGGTTGACCGCGATGACCTGCGTGACGGCGGTGCCCAGCACTTTGCCGACTGCATCCGCGAAATCCGCAAGCTGTCGCCGAACGTGCAGCTCGAAACCCTGGTCCCGGACTACCGTGGGCGCATGGACGTGGCGCTGGAAATCACCGCCGCCGAGCCACCGGATGTGTTCAACCACAACCTGGAAACCGTGCCGCGCCTGTACAAGGCTGCGCGTCCGGGTTCGGACTACCAGTGGTCGCTGACCTTGCTGCAACGCTTCAAGCAGATGATGCCGCACATTCCTACCAAGTCCGGCCTGATGCTGGGTCTGGGCGAGACCGACGAAGAAGTCATCGAAGTCATGAAGCGCATGCGCGAGCACGACATCGACATGCTGACCCTCGGCCAGTACCTGCAACCGTCCCGCAGCCACTTGCCGGTGCAACGTTTCGTGCACCCGGACACCTTCGCCTGGTTCGCCGAGGAAGGTTACAAGATGGGCTTCAAGAACGTCGCTTCCGGTCCGTTGGTACGTTCCTCGTACCACGCCGACGAGCAGGCGAAGCTGGTTAAAGCTGAACTGATCTCGTCGTTGTAACAAAACGCCCGCAAGGCTTTTCAGCCTTGCGGGCATTTTTTTGGCCGTGCCTACGGCAACTACAGTCTTTTCCTGCACGCTGTGGGGCGACTGTCCCTCTTCTGTTTATTCCCGTTCCTGACTACTGTGTGCAGAAGCTTTCGCGCAGGGAGATTCATGGATGACCGTTCGACCGACCCACACTCTTTTTCCCCACAAACCCGTACCGGCCTTGCCCTCGCAAGGGCTGATCGGCGTCATTGCGCCCGCAGGCCCCGCTGCACTGGACACCGATAAGGCCATCAGCTGGATGCGCGCGCGCGGTTACGCATTGCGGATTTTCCCTGGTGTGTATGAGCAGGACGGCTACCTGGCCGGCAGCGACGACGTGCGGCTCAATGACCTGCACGCCGCGTTCGCGGACAGCGAGGTCGATGCGATCATTTGCCTGCGCGGTGGTTACGGC
Source organism: Pseudomonas sp. BF-RE-25 (assembly GCF_019956105.1). Taxonomy (NCBI): domain Bacteria; kingdom Pseudomonadati; phylum Pseudomonadota; class Gammaproteobacteria; order Pseudomonadales; family Pseudomonadaceae; genus Pseudomonas; species Pseudomonas sp. BF-RE-25. The sequence continues at coordinate 62,481 of NZ_JAHBDB010000001.1, read as the reverse complement.
ACGCCGCGTTTGCTCGATCGCATTGATTTCGAACTATTGCAGAACAACGCCAAGCCGTTCATCGGCTACAGCGATATCACGGCGCTGCACCTGGCGATCAGCCGTTATGCCGGGTTCGTGACTTTTCATGGCCCGCTGCTCAACGCTGATTTATTGGGGGACAAGCAAAAGCCTACCGAGTCCTCGTTTTTCAACATGCTCAGGGGGCAGGTGAAGGCGGGCAGTGTCTTGACGCACCCGGTGGCTTACCCGTTGACCACAATCGAGCCAGGCATCGCTCATGGGCGCTTGCTGGGCGGTAATCTGTCGATGATTGCCGCGACCATGGGTACGCCTTATGAAATCGAGGCCGAGGGCGTCATCCTGCTTATCGAGGACATCAACGAGCCGTTGTACCGCATCGACCGATTGCTGACTCATCTGCGTCTGGCCGGCACGCTGGGCAAGCTGCGCGGGGTTCTGGTGGGCGATGTGGCGGGGGTCGACTCGATTGCGCTGGAGCGGTTGCTCAAGCAGACGTTCGAGCCGTTGCGGATTCCGGTGTTGTCGGGGTGGCGCAGCGGGCATTGCGATCCGAACCTGACGCTGCCCATGGGGGCATTGGTCCGGCTGGATGCGGGGAGCAAGGAGTTGGTGTTGGAGCAGGATGTTGTGATCAAGCGGTAGATATTGTCGCCAGATAGTCAGTCATCGCCGGCAAGCCGGTCTCGCTCCCACAGGTTATGCGCGAACCCTGTGGGAGCGAGCCTGCTCGCGATGCTTTTAGCGGTTTCTCAGGCCTTCGAGCAACTTGTGCGTCGGATACCCGTCCGCCGGCCAGCCAAACGACTGCTGGGCGCTGCGGATCGCTTTGCGGGTATTGGCGCCGATGATGCCGTCGGCGGTTCCCGCTTCGTATTTCTGCGCGCTCAGCAGGTTTTGCAGCTCGATCCGTTCGGTACGGCTCAGCGGCAAATCATCCTTGGGCCAGGTGCCATTGATGAAACCCGCGCCGTTGAAGCGCCCAGCCAACAAGCTGACGGCCAGCGCATAGGACGACGAGTTGTTGTACTTGAGGATCGCACGGAAGTTGTCGAGCACCAGGAATGCCGGGCCACGATAGCCCGCCGGCAGCAGCAGGGCCGCCGACAGGTGTTCCGAACCGGCCGGAACCTGGCCGCCGTTAGGCAGCGTGACGCCCAATTGCTGCCATTCGGCGACGCTCTTGCGAATCGAGCCATCGGCCAGCACGTAGTTGAAGCTGCCCGGCAGCTGCACTTCAAAGCCCCATGGCTGGCCTTTCTGCCAGCCAGAGCTTTGCAGGTAGTGCGCGGTCGACGCCAGGGCGTCGGCAGAGCTGCCCCAGATGTCGCGACGGCCGTCGCCATCAAAGTCCACGGCGTGGGTGTTGTAGGTGGTCGGGATGAACTGGGTCTGGCCCATGGCGCCGGCCCAGGAGCCGAGCATTTTCTCCGGCGCGATGTCGCCCTGTTGCAGGATCTGCAGGGCCGCGATCAATTGCGCGTGGGCGAAACCAGGGCGCCGGCCTTCGTAGGCCAGCGTCGCCAGGGAGTTGATCACCGACTTGCTGCCCTGAAACTGGCCGAAGTTACTTTCCATGCCCCACACCGCAACCAGTGCCTGACGATCGACGCCGTAGCGTTGTTCGATACTTTGCAGGATGTCGGCGTACTGGCTGACCAGTGCCTGACCTTTGCGCACGCGCAGCGGCGACAGGGCGCCATCGAGGTATTCCCACACCGGGCGGGAAAACTCCGGTTGGCTGCGGTCGGCACGGATCACGCTGGTGTCCAGGCTGACATTGGCGAAGGCGCGGTCGAACAGGTCGGCGCGGATGCCGGCGGCCAGCGCATCCTTGCGGAAACCCGCCTGCCATTCGGCGAAGGTCTGGGTCGGCTGGATGTCGAGATTCTCACCGGTCGGCACCACGGGCGGGATCACCGCTGGGGCTGTCGCGACGGGAAGGGTCTGAAGCGGTTGGGCGTCGGCGGCGGTCGGTTTTTCCGCGCAGGCGACAAGCAGAACGAGGCTGGAGGCAGCAATCAATTGGCGAAAATGCCAACGACGGGAAATACAAAGGGGCATGCACGGGTCCAGGGAATACGGATCAGGTGCAGACCTTAACATGTTGAGCGATGGCTTGCCTTTCAGGCCGCCAGAAAGTAAGAAGCCTCCCAGTTGTCAGACTGGAAGGCTTCGCGGCGGTAGCTGCCTTTGCCCTTGCCGGCTCGTTCCTGACGGCTGCGGAACAGTGGCTGGGCGATGATGGATTTGGCCTTGTTGGGGCCATGTTTAGATGGCTTTTTGCTCATGATCGGATCTCTCGATTGAGTGGGGTTTTGCGGGGGGAAATAATCTGCCGAAGTTGGGGTTCTGTCTAGACCCCACATTGCGTAGGACCTTTCGGACGTCTTCGCGGGCAAGCCTCGCTCCTACAGGTTTAGCATCGGATCTGTAGGAGCGAGGCTTGCCCGCGAATGGCCGTGATGCGGTCGAACGCCTTATTCGGCAGGCAATGTCAGCCGCTGCCCAGACATCAACAACGACAGCCGACTCAAACTCATCCATGGCGAACCCGCCGCCTGACCTTTGATCTGTGCGTCGATGCGCTGCGCTTCCAACAACAACTGTGCCCAGCGTTGCGCCGAGTAGCGTTGCAAGGCTTTGCTCATCAGCGGTTTGCGTTTGTCCCAGACCGGCGGTCGGGCAGAGCTGAAGGCTTTGTCCAGCGGCACACCCTGGCTGTATTGCAGCGAGAGGTTGGCCAGCAAGCGCAGTTCCCGGGCCAGCGCCCAGAGAATCACCGGCGGCTCGACGCCTTCACCGCGCAGCCCTTCGAGCATGCGCAGGGCATGAGCGGCTTCGCCGTTGAGAATCGCGTCGGTCAGGCCGAAGACATCGAAGCGCGCACTGTCGGCCACCGCGGCTTGCACGGTTTCGACGGTAATCTGCCCGCCTTCGGCCATCAGCTTGAGCTTTTCGATCTCTTGCGCGGCCGCCAGCAAGTTGCCCTCGACTCGCGCGGCAATCAGTTCCACGGCGTCCTGGCTGGCGGACAGGCCTGCCTGGGACAAGCGCTGCCGGATCCAGCCCGGCAACTGGCTGGCGTCCACCGGCCAGATTTGCACGAACTGAGTGTGCTGACCTTCGATCAGCGCCTTGCCCCACTTGGTTTTCTGCGCGCTGCCGTCGAGCTTCGGCAGGCTGATCAGTAACACGGTGTCTTCGGCCGGTCGCGAGCAGTACTCGATGAATGCGGCTGCGCCTTTGTCACCGGGTTTGCCGGATGGCAGACGCAGTTCCAGCAGGCGTTTTTCAGCGAACAACGACATGCTTGCGCCGGCTTGCAGCAGCGTTCCCCAGTCGAAACTGGCTTCGGCGGCGAACACCTGACGTTCATCGAAGCCCTGTTGACGGGCGGCTGCGCGAATGGCGTCGGCGGCTTCCTGACACAGCAGCGGATCGTCGCCACTGATGATGTAGACCGGCGCGAGCGTACCTTGCAGGTGTTTGGCGAGTTGGGCGGGGGCGAGTTTCATAGGCGAGGGCAAACGGGGCGCCTGAGCGCCCCGCAAGTCTTATTGCTGCGGGATTTCGACAGGCGACTGACGCGGCGTTTCCGCTTCAGCCTTCTGCGCTGCTTCCAGTGCTGCAGCGTCAGCTCTGACCTTGGCGTCGGCGGTCTGTTGCATTTGCTCCAGATGAGTCGGCGTAAGCTGTTGCAGGCGGATCATCATGCGTTGAACCAGTTCACGACTAGTGTCCTTGCGGGCATCGGCGGCTTCCTGGTCGGAACCCACCAGATTGTTGCCGTCGTGGATGAAGACCCGCTGCATTTCGATCTTGTCGCTCAACAGCGGCACGTCGCCGTGGCCATTGATGTCGTAGCTGAGCACGGTAGTGAGCTCATACTCGCCAGTACGGCCGGCACCTGCGTAGCTGAGAATGCGCTGGCTTTCCTGTTCATTGGTCAGCACCAGCTTGAACGGAGCACCGCTGTAGACTTTGACGCCGCCGCTTTCCAGCGCCTGACGCATCAGGTTCACGGTGTCGCCATAGGCATTGCGCGCGCTCAGGTCGATTTCCTTGATCGCCATTTCATAGGTGCCGGTGCCGCGCAGCTGGAAACCGCAGGCGCTCAACAGGACCGCGAGGCCCATCACCAGCAAATTGCGTTTGATCATCTTGTTGCTCCCCTTGAAACCATGTGGGCCGATCATGCGGCCCGAAAGGTTTTACTCGGCGCCAGGCTCACCTGGCGCCTGATCCAATTAGCTGGCGACGATATTGACCAGTTTCCCGGGCACTACGATCACTTTACGAATAGTCAGGCCATCGACAAAACGCAGCACGTTTTCGTTGATACGGGCAGCGGCTTCGATCTCTTCACGCGTCGCGCTGGCCGGCATTTCGATCTGGCCGCGCAGCTTGCCGTTGACCTGGATAACCAGTGTCAGGCTGTCCTGCACCAGTGCGCTGTCGTCCAGCACTGGCCAGCCGGCGTCGATCACCGGATCGGCGTGACCCAGGCGATGCCACAGCTCATGGCTGATGTGCGGGGTGATCGGAGCCAGCAGCAGCGTCACGGTTTCCAGACCTTCGTGAACCAGCGCGCGATCCTGTTCGGTCGCCTGCGGGGCTTTTTCCAACACGTTCATCAGCGTCATCACCTGGGCGATGGCGGTGTTGAATTTGTGGTTCTGGCCAACGTCGTGGCTGGCCTGTTTGATCGCCTGGTGGATCGAACGGCGAATGACTTTCTGCTCGTCGTTCAGGCTGGCGATGTCCAGTTTGCCCGGCAGGCCCTGAGTCACGTGCGCTTGAGCCAGACGCCAGACGCGCTTGAGGAAGCGGTGCGAACCTTCTACACCTGAGTCGGACCATTCCGCGCTCATGTCAGGCGGCGAGGCGAACATCATGAACAGGCGGCAGGTGTCTGCGCCGAACTGGTCAATCATCGACTGAGGGTCGACGCCGTTGTTCTTTGACTTGGCCATCTTCTCGGTGCCGCCGATTTCCACCGGCAGGCCGTCGGCGATCAACTTGGCGCTGATGACCTTGGCCTTGCTGTCGCGTTCGAGTTCGACGTCCGCCGGGTTGAACCAGGTGTAAGCACCATTGGCTTCGCGACGATAGTAAGTCTCGGCGATCACCATGCCCTGGGTCAGCAGGTTCTTGAACGGCTCGTTGGAGCTCACCAGGCCTTCATCGCGCATCAGCTTGTGGAAGAAGCGCGCGTAGAGCAGGTGAAGAATCGCGTGTTCGATACCGCCGATGTACTGATCCACCGGCAGCCAATGGTCGGCCGCGGATTTCTCCACCAGGCCGCCTTCATAGTGCGGCGAGGCGTAACGGGCGTAGTACCAGGAGGACTCGACGAAGGTGTCCATGGTGTCGGTTTCACGCTTGGCCGGTGCGCCGCATTTCGGGCAAGTGCACTCGTAGAACTCGGGCATGCGGGCCAATGGCGAACCGGCGCCATCCGGCACCACATCTTCCGGCAGTACGACAGGCAGCTGGTCTTCCGGGACCGGCACGTCACCGCAGGTGCCGCAGTGGATGATCGGGATCGGGCAGCCCCAGTAACGCTGACGGCTGATGCCCCAGTCGCGCAGGCGGAACTGGGTACGCGAGGCGCCGAGGTTTTTCTTGATCAGCGCGACTTCCATGGCGTCGAAAGCGCCTGCGAAGTCGAGGCCGTCAAATTCGCCGGAGTTGATCAGCGTGCCGTGCTCGCCGTAGGCGTCTTGCCACGGCGCCGGGTTGGTGTCACCTGAACTGGTGCGCACCACCGATTTGACCGGCAGGTTGTACTTGTGGGCGAACTCGAAATCACGCTCGTCGTGCGCCGGAACAGCCATGACCGCGCCATCGCCGTAATGCATCAGCACGTAGTTGGCGACCCACACCGGCAGCTTCTCGCCGGTCAGTGGGTGCTCGACGAACAGGCCGGTCGGCAGGCCTTTTTTCTCTTGGGTGGCGACGTCGGCTTCAGCGACGCTGCCGCCCTTGCATTCAGCGATGAACGCTTGCAGCTCAGGGTTGTTCTGTGCGGCCAGGGTGGCCAGGTGGTGTTCGGCGGCCACGGCGACGTAGGTCGCGCCCATCAGGGTGTCCGGACGGGTGGTGAAGACTTTCAGCGCGCCGACTTCGCCGATGGAATCGACGTTGTACGGGAACTGCACTTCCATGCCGCGGGACTTGCCGATCCAGTTGCGCTGCATGGTCTTGACCTGTTCAGGCCAGCCCGGCAGATCGTCGAGACTCTCCAGCAGTTCATCCGCGTACGCGGTGATCTTGAAGTAGTACATCGGGATTTCGCGTTTTTCGATCAGCGCGCCGGAACGCCAGCCGCGACCGTCGATCACTTGCTCGTTGGCCAGGACGGTCTGGTCGACCGGGTCCCAGTTCACGGTGCCGCTCTTTTTGTAGATCACGCCTTTTTCGAACAGGCGAGTGAACAGCCATTGTTCCCAGCGGTAGTAATCGGGCTTGCAGGTGGTCACTTCACGCGACCAGTCCACCGCCAGGCCCAGGCTGCGCAGCTGGTTTTTCATGTAGGCGATGTTTTCGTAGGTCCACTTGGCGGGCGCTACGTTGTTCTTCATCGCGGCGTTTTCCGCCGGCATGCCGAAGGCGTCCCAACCCATGGGTTGCAGGACGTTCTTGCCTTGCATGCGCTGGTAGCGGGAGATCACGTCGCCGATGGTGTAGTTGCGCACATGCCCCATGTGTAGCTTGCCGCTGGGGTAAGGGAACATCGACAGGCAATAGAACGTCTCCTTGCCTGGCTGTTCACTGACTTCAAAGGACTTTTGCTCGTCCCAGAACGACTGGGCGGCGGCTTCGATTTCACGGGGCTGATATTGTTCGTGCATGGCTACTTTTGAACTGAATAGGGGTGGCCTAATCCTCTTCAATGCGACGCTGGACGGTGATCACGCCAAATCGGCGTTTCGGTGCCCAGACGAGCTGGAAGTGGAGTTACAGGAAGCGCCGTAGCATACATGACCGCACTCTACCGAGGGAAACCCTGATTACTGCCGCGCGTCTCGCAGAAATGGCTGCGAGGGCCGTTGGTCGCGGCGTTCAGCCGGTTTGTTCATGGAAGCTAAGCTCTAAATGGGGAGTGAGTCTTATCTTCAATGAGGTGAGGGATGGTTGAGTCACAGCAAAAAGTTACAAAACCGGAGTTGTACGAAAGACTGATCGATCGTCTGGGATTGGCCTTGGACGCGGCAAAAACCGCTGGCCGGTTGCGCGATGAACGTCCCCTGGAGCTGGAGCTGCGTGGCCTGAGCCCCGCAGAGTTTGAACTGGTCAAGGCGTATCTGGACCGCAGTGAACGTGAAACACACGGATGCTTGTCAGAAGCAGTGAAGCAACTCGACGCACCACGTTCGGCCAAGATCATCTGGCTCAAGGACAAGGCACCCGGCAGAGACGCGGTAAAGGTCCGGTCTCTGCAATTCAAGTAAGGGCACTTGAACCCATGGCGTATGGTTTTTTAAAGCTTAGTCCTTTCGCATTTGTTGTCGCATTGCGTCAACCCACTTAGGCTTCGGGCATCTTCAGGAGATGCTCGATGCCTTTTCGTTACTTCGTTAAACAACTTCTGCTGCCTCCCGGCATTTTATTGTTGTTACTGGTGCTTGCCTGGTGGCTTCGCCGCTCAAGGCCGCGCCTTGCGGGCGTGTGCTTTGTATTGGGCGCGGGCGGTTTCTGGTTGATGAGTTTGCCGGTGGTGGTGCAGTGGAGCGCCGAAGCCCTTGAACGTATGCCCCCACTGGCTCGCGACGAATGGGCCGCCCTGGCTCAGCGTGCCGATGCAATTGTGGTGCTGGGATCGGGGCGTGAACGTGGCGATCCGGCCTGGGGCGCCGATCAGCCGACCGGTGTCGGTCTGGAGCGAGAGCGTTATGCCGCCAGACTGGCCAAGGCGTCTGGCTTGCCGATCCTGACCAGTGGCGGCCTGCATTACGGCACGCCACCGACAGAAGCCAAGTTGATGGCGGACTCGTTGCTCGATGATTTCGGCGTAACTGTGCGCTGGCAGGAAGGGCGCAGCCGTACGACCTGGGAAAACGCGCAGTTCAGCGCCGAGGTGTTGCTGCCACAAGGGATCAAGCGCGTTGTGGTCGTGACTCAGGCCTGGCACATGCCTCGGGCAGTCTGGAGTTTCCAGAAGGCAGGATTTGAGGTGGTGGCAGCACCTGTAGGGTTTTTAGGCGTAGACAACGCCCGACCGCTGGGTGGTTGGATGCCGGAGTTCAAGTCGATCTGGCAGAGCGGGCAGTTATTGAATGAGGCAGTGGGGCAGGTGGGGTATTCGTTGTTTTATCGATAACCCGAAGTTCACCCATTTCCTGTAGGAGCGAGCTTGCTCGCGATGAGTCTGAAAGCGGCGCTTGTTTGCGGCAAACACGCGTCATCGTTCACGTCCATCGCGAGCAAGCTCGCTCCTACAGAGATTCAGACGGTTTTGGCCATCCGGTTCGCGACTAGCGCCCAGCCGAACAACAGCACGCACACGATGATCAGCGGCCACGAACGCCATTCAAGATACGGCGTCAGGTTGTGCATTGGCACCACTTCGCCATACAGAATGCCGCGTTCGAACTGTGGGATCTGGACAGTGATCTGCCCAAACGGGTTGATCAGGCCGGTGACGCCGTTGTTGGTGGCGCGGATCATCCAGCGACCGGCCTCAAGCGCGCGCATCTGCGCCATCTGCAAGTGTTGCAGCGGGCCGATGGAGGTGCCAAACCAGGTGTCGTTGCTGATGGTCAGCAACAGATCGCTGCGAGCGGCAAGGCTGGCGGCGAATTCCGGATAAACCACCTCGTAACAGATGAACGGCGCAATCTGATAACCCTTGGCTTGCAGCATCGCCTGATCGGCGGGGCCGCGGGCAAAGTCCGACATCGGCAAATCGAAGAACGCGATCAGCCCACGCAGCACTTCCTGCAACGGTACGTACTCACCGAACGGCACCAGTTTCTGCTTGAGGTACGTGCCATCGCCTTCACCCACTACGGTAATGCCGTTGTAGAAGCGCTTCTGGTGGTGGACTTCTTCACGGATCGGTACGCCGGTAATCAGCGCGCTCTTACGTTCCGCGGCGAAGTTTCCCATCATGTTCAGGTAGCCCTGGGCGGACTCCTTGAGCACCGGGACGGCGGTTTCCGGCCAGATCAGCAGGTCGACCGGCTTGGAGCTGAAGCTCATGTCGCGGTACAGCGCCAGTTGTGCATTGAGCTGCGCCGGGTCCCACTTCATGCTTTGTTCGATATTGCCTTGAATCGCCGCGACGCTCAGCGGCTCGCCGGCCGGGGTGGTCCAGGCATGGCCCTTGAGTGCGATGCCGACGACCCAAGGGCCGAGCAACAGCAATACGCCGGCGGCGATGAAGGCTTTACGTCCCGCTTTCACCAGGCGCAAGGCGTTGTAGATCAGTGCGGCGGTCAGGGCCAGGGTGAAGGAAATCAGCCACATCCCGCCTACAGGCGCGAGCCCGGCCAACGGGCCGTCGAGCTGGCTGTAACCGGAGTAGAGCCACGGGAAACCGGTCAGGAACCAGCCACGAAACGCTTCCTGGCCGACCCACAACGCCGCAAACGCCAGGGCATCGGCCAGCGGCGCCTCGTTGCGTCGCAGCCAGCGCGCCCAGATCCAGGCGGGCAGAGCGAAAAACCAGGCAATCGCTGCGGTGAAGAGCAGCATCAGGAACCCGGCCAGCAGCACGGAAGCGCCACCGAAGTTGTGAATGCTGTAGTAGATCCAGCTGGTGCCCGCGCCAAACAGACCAAAACCGAAACACCAGCCACGGCCAAGGGCCTGACGTGGGTTCAGTTCGCGCAAACCGGCATAAAAGAACCCGACCGCCAGCAGTGCCAGCGGCCAGATATCGAACGGCGCCAGGGCCAGGGTGGTGAGTGCACCGGCCGCCACGGCCAGCAGGTTACCGGGCCAGCCGGGGCGGGTTACGCGGAGCATGTCAGTCCTTAACGGGCAATAGGTGTCAGGCGCAGCAAATGAATCCGACGGCTGTCGGCGTTCAGGATGCGGAAGCGGTAAGGGCCGATTTCAGTGATTTCGTTGCGTTTTGGCAAGTGCCCGAACGCGCTCATCACCAGGCCGCCAACGGTGTCGAATTCGTCGTCGGAGAACTCGCTGTCGAAGAATTCGTTGAAGTTCTCGATCGGCGTCAGGGCCTTGACCAGGAAATCACCGCTGGGCAGCGGCTTGATGTAGCTGTCTTCCTCGACGTCATGCTCGTCTTCGATGTCGCCGACGATCTGTTCCAGCACGTCTTCGATGGTCACCAGGCCCGCCACGCCGCCGTATTCGTCGATGACGATGGCCATGTGGTTGTGGTTGGCGCGGAACTCGCGCAGCAGCACGTTCAGGCGCTTGGACTCGGGCACGAAGGTGGCCGGGCGCAGCAGGTCCTTGATGTTGAAGCTGTCGCCGTTCTCCCTGAGGATCAACGGCAGCAAGTCCTTGGCCAGCAACACGCCCATCACGTCATCGTGGCTTTCGCCGATGACCGGGTAGCGGGAGTGGGCCGAGTCGACCACGGCGGGCAAAAACTCGCGGGGTGTCTGGGTCGCCTTGATGCTGATCATCTGCGAGCGCGGGACCATGATGTCCCGTACTTGCAGGTCTGCAACCTGGATGGCGCCTTCGACGATGGCCAGCGCTTCGCTGTCCAGCAACTTGTTTTGATGTGCATCGCGCAGGAGCTCCAGCAGCTCCTGACGGTTCTTCGGCTCGTGGGCAAAAGCCTGGGTGAGCTTACCCAGCCATGACTTCTGCCCGTTGCTCGATCGATCTTCGCTCATAGCGATTACTCTGAATCCTTTGTTGTAACGATAGGGGATGTTTCTGTTTCGTCGTCCGCGTACGGGTCGGGGTAGCCCAACTCAGCAAGCAACGTTCGTTCCAGTGCTTCCATTTCTTCGGCTTCGTCGTCATCTATATGGTCGTAACCCAGCAGATGCAAGCAGCCGTGAATGACCAGATGTGCCCAGTGGGCCTTGGGTTCCTTGCCTTGTTCGGCGGCTTCGCGCTCGACCACCGCCACGCAGATCACCAGATCGCCCAGCAGCGGGATGTCGAGAAACTCGTCAGGCACATCGGCAGGAAACGACAGCACGTTGGTGGCGTAGTCCTTTTGCCGCCAGGTGTGATTCAGCTCGCGACCTTCCGCTTCGTCGACCAGGCGAATGGTCATTTCGGAGTCGGCGGTGCGCTGGCGCAGGGCCAGTTCGCACCATTGGCGGAACTCGGCTTCACTTGGCGCAGATGCTTCGGTGGCCAGTTGCAGATCAAGCTCAAGCATCGCGGCGGCTGTCCTTTGGTGTTTCGTCTGCCCCGCGATTCTCGAAGCGCTCGTAGGCTTCGACGATCCGCTGCACCAGTGGATGGCGCACGACGTCCTTGGGCATGAAGTGGGTGAAACTGATACCCGGCACGTCTTTCAGCACTTCGATCACGTGGTGCAGCCCGGACTTGGTGCCTTTCGGCAGGTCGACCTGGGTGATGTCACCGGTGATAACCGCTGTGGAACCGAAGCCGATCCGGGTCAGGAACATCTTCATCTGCTCGACGGTGGTGTTCTGGCTTTCGTCGAGGATGATGAAGCTGTTGTTCAGCGTGCGACCGCGCATGTAGGCCAGCGGCGCGACTTCGATCACCTGGCGCTCGATCAGCTTGGCGACGTATTCGAAGCCGAGCATTTCGTAGAGTGCGTCGTAGAGCGGACGCAGGTACGGGTCGATTTTTTGCGACAGGTCGCCGGGCAGGAAGCCGAGTTTTTCGCCCGCTTCAACCGCCGGGCGCACCAGCAGGATGCGGCGGATTTGCTCGCGTTCCAGCGCATCTACCGCGCAGGCAACGGCCAGGTAGGTCTTGCCGGTACCGGCCGGACCGATGCCGAAGTTGATGTCGTTGCCGAGGATTTCCTTCACGTAGCGCAGCTGATTCAAGCCGCGAGGGCGAATCATGCCTTTCTTGGTGCGCAGGGCCACGGAGGGTTCGGACGGCGAAACGTTGTCCAGCTCTTCGACGGCCGATTCCTGCAGGAACAGGTGAACCATGTCCGGCGACAGCTCGGTACCCTTGGTTTCCCGGTACAGACGGCGCAGGAGATTTTCCGCGGAGGTGGTGTGTTTGGGATCGCCGATCAGCTCGAACTGATTTCCGCGGTTGCGGATTTCGATGGTCAGGCGTTGCTCGATCAAGCGCAGGTGCTCGTCGAACATCCCGCACAGATTGGCAAAGCGGCGAGCCTCAAAGGGCTCGAGGATAAAACGATGTGGTTCTATGGGTGCGTTCAAGGTCGTATTTAGCCGCCCTGGGGCAATTAAGATGAAATCAAGGATAACGCCAGTGAGGCGGGTGCGAAAGCTCTTAAATATCTCGACCTGACACACCTCGATTCTGTAGGAGCCGGCTTGCTGGCGATGAACGATAACGCGGTCTTGCTGATCTACCGCGGTGTTCCCATCGCCAGCAAGCCGGCTCCTACAGTTAGATAATCAGCGAGCCGCGCAGCGAGTGCGGCTGAGCGGCGTCGATATGCACGTCGGCAAACTGGCCTATCAGGGTTGGATTGTCGCAGCGGAAGTTGACGATCCGGTTATTCTCGGTCCGGCCCTGCAGCTCGCCGGGGTCTTTTTTCGAGTAATCGGTCACCAGGATCCGCTGGACCGAACCGACCATTTGTCGGCTGATCTCGAAACCTTGCTGGTTCAGGCGATGTTGCAAGGCGTTCAAGCGTTCTTTTTTCAGTTCTTCCGGCGTTTCGTCGGCCAGATCGGCGGCCGGCGTGCCTGGGCGCTGGCTATAGACGAACGAATAGGAGAAGTCGAAACCGACGTCTTCGATCAGCTTCATGGTCTGTTCGAAGTCTTTTTCGGTCTCGCCCGGGAAGCCGACGATGAAGTCCGAGCTGATGCAGATCCCTGGAACGGCGGCGCGCAGCTTGCGCAGTTTGGATTTGTATTCCAGCGCCGTGTGGTTGCGCTTCATCGCCGACAGAATGCGGTCCGAACCCGATTGCACCGGCAAGTGCAGGTGTTTCACCAGTTCCGGTACCTCGGCGTGGGCCTGGATCAGGCTGTCGGAGAACTCCAGCGGGTGGGAGGTGGTGTAACGAATCCGGTCGATGCCATCGACAGCGGCGACCACGCGGATCAGTTCGGCGAGGTCCGCCAGGCGACCATCGTGAGTGGTGCCGCGATAGCCGTTGACGTTCTGGCCCAGCAACGTCACTTCACGCACGCCGTTCTCGGCGAGGTGGATGATTTCGGCAATCACGTCATCGAACGGGCGGCTGACTTCTTCGCCGCGGGTGTAGGGCACCACGCAGAATGTGCAGTACTTGCTGCAACCTTCCATCACCGACACATAAGCGCTCGGGCCATCGATGCGCGGCTCTGGCAGGTGGTCGAATTTTTCGATTTCCGGGAACGAGACGTCGACTTGCGGCAGCTTGGTAGCGCGTGCGGCGTCGATCATTTCCGGCAAACGGTGCAGGGTTTGTGGGCCGAACACCACGTCGACGTACGGTGCGCGATCGCGGATGGCGGCGCCTTCCTGGCTGGCGACGCAACCGCCGACGGCGATCACCATCTCCGGGTTCGCCAGTTTCAGTTCACGCCAGCGGCCGAGCTGGGAATACACCCGGTCCTGGGCACGTTCGCGGATCGAGCAGGTGTTGAGGAGGATCACGTCGGCGTCTTCAGCGCGAGCAGTGACTTCCAGGGCCTGATGTTCACCCAGCAGATCAACCATGCGCGAGCTGTCGTACTCGTTCATCTGGCAACCGTGGGTTTCGATGTAAAGCTTCTTGGCCATGGATACAGTCATCACGTGATTCAAAGAACCGCGCATTATAGGGAACATGTCCCAAGGTTCCTACCGTTGCGCGTCCGGTGGCTATGCTATAGTTCGCGCCCTCATTTTTATCCCCCGATGTGTTGCTCGCCCACCATGACCAAACGTGAAGCTCCAATCTACAAGGTGATTTTCCTCAATCAGGGCCAGGTGTACGAAATGTACGCCAAGCAGATCTATCAAAGTGATCTGTGGGGCTTCCTGGAAGTGGAAGAGTTCGTCTTTGGCGAGCGCACGCAAGTGGTCGTCGACCCGAGCGAAGAGAAGCTCAAGGCTCAGTTCGAGGGCGTGGTGCGCAGTTTTGTGCCGATGCATTCGATCGTGCGCATCGACGAAGTCGAGCGTCTGGGCACCCCGAAAATCAGCGAAGCCCGTGGCGCGGTCGGCAATGTGATGCCGTTTCCGATGCCGATGCCTGAGAAGTAAGGCTCAAGACCGCGTTGCCCCCATCGCGAGCAGGCTCGCTCCCACAGTTAATCTCAAGTGTTCACAGATATTGTGTTCACTGAAGATCCAATGTGGGAGCGAGCCTGCTCGCGATGGGGCCAGTCAGAGCAACGCAGATTCAGGGAAGCGGCGAGAAAGGCGTGCGCCCATCGGCGCTCTGCAATTCCATCAGGTACTTGCGGAAGATCTGCCCAAGCACCTGAGTCGCCACTTCAAGTTCTTCACGCGGCATCTTCTCGGCGACTTCATCCGCCGTATCCAGCGCTTCTTCCGCACCATTGACCGCCGCCATTTTCAGCACGATGTACGCCTGAACGTTATTGGCCGGTACGCCTTCGCCGTGGAAGAACATGGTGCCGAGTTTGAATTGCGCCTGGGCATGGCCTTGCAGCGAGGCCTTTTCGAAGTAATCCAGGGCTTTTTTCAGATCGCGCGGGGTGTTTTTGCCGTCGTAGTAGAACTCACCCAACTCGTATTGCGCTTGCGCATCCCCTTCATCCGACGCTTTCTGACAGGCGGCGAGCGCCTGTGCCAGGTCTTGCGGCTGGGTATTGAGGGTGCAGCGACCCATCGCTGGGATTAACAACGAGTTGCCGCCTGCTTGTGCGAGCGCGAGCAGGGGCTGAAGGAGCAACAGGCAGCCCATTGCAAGGGCGCGGCCGGTGCGGTTCATGGGAATCGACTTACCTCTGAAGGGCGCGCGGACCCAACGAGGGGATCCAATAAGCGCGCATTATGAAATAAGCAGGGCCAACCTTACAAAGTCTTTACTCGTTTTTCTGCTGCACGGGGAATATATCGCCCACTTTACGGGGGATTATCGGCAGGTGAGTAGGAAAAGAGGCGGGAATGTAGGTGAAAGCTGACGCTGGCAATCGCCAACGTCAGCGGCACAACGTTATTTCAATGCAGCGAAGGCGCGCTCGGCGGCATCCAGGGTCAGTTTCAACTCGGCTTCGCCATGGGCGATCGAGGTGAAGCCGGCTTCGAATGCACTTGGTGCCAGGTACACGCCACCTTCGAGCATCAGGTGGAAGAAACGGCCGAACAGCTTCGCGTCGCTGGCCATCACGTCATCGAAGGTGACGATGTCGTCGGCGCCGCTGAAGTACAAGCCGAACATGCCACCGGCCTGGGTGGTCACGAACGGAATGCCGGCGGCGTCGGCGCGCTGTTGCAGGCCATCGAGCAGGCGGCTGGTGTAGTCGCTCAGTTCGGCGTGGAAGCCTGGGCGGCTGATCAGGCGCAAGGTCGTCAGACCTGCCGCCATTGCCAGCGGGTTACCCGACAAGGTGCCAGCCTGGTACACCGGGCCCAGTGGCGCGATGTGCGACATGATTGCGCGTTTGCCGCCGAAGCAGCCAACCGGCATGCCCCCACCGATGATCTTGCCGAACGTGGTCAGGTCTGGCGTAACGCCGTAATGCGCTTGAGCACCGCCGAGGGCAACGCGGAAACCGGTCATCACTTCGTCGAAAATCAGCACCACGCCGTGCTTGTCGCACAGGGTCCGCAGGCCTTCGAGGAAGCCCGGTGCCGGCGGTACGCAGTTCATGTTGCCGGCCACCGGCTCGACGATGATGCAGGCCACGTCCTGGCCCACTTCAGCGAGCATGGTTTCCACGGCATCGATGTCGTTGAACGGCAGGGTCAGGGTGTGTTTGGCGAAGGCCGCCGGTACACCGGCCGAGCTCGGCACGCCTTGGGTCAGGGCGCCGGAACCTGCTTTAACCAGCAGGCTGTCGGAGTGACCGTGGTAGCAGCCTTCGAACTTGATGATGCTGTCGCGACCGGTGAAACCACGGGCCAGGCGAATCGCACTCATGGTCGCTTCGGTGCCGGAGCTGACCATGCGCACCATTTCCATCGATGGCACGATCGAGCAGACCTGGTCGGCCATCTCGGTTTCCATCTCGGTCGGGGCGCCGTAGGACAAGCCGTGTTCCAGCTGCTTGCGCACCGCGTCCAGCACGTCCGGATGGCTGTGGCCGAGGATCATCGGCCCCCAGGAACCGACGTAATCCACATAACGCTTGTCGTCTTCGTCGGTGACGTAGGCGCCTTCAGCATGTTTGAAAAACAGGGGAGTGCCGCCAACGCTCTTGAACGCGCGAACAGGCGAATTCACGCCACCGGGAATGTGTTTCTGGGCATTGGCAAACAGCGTTTCGGAACGAGACATGATGGGGCTCTCAAATCAGATTTTTAGTAATTCGTTAAATGCGCGGGCGCGGCGGGTCACTTCAGCCGTGCTCTCGGCGCCAAACAGGCCGTGGACCACCGCCAGCAGATCGACCCCGTGGGCCACCAGCGGGGCGGCGTTTTCCAGGGTGATGCCGCCGATCGCGCAGATCGGCAGGTGCAATGT
Organism: Pseudomonas sp. BF-RE-25; assembly: GCF_019956105.1. Classification (NCBI taxonomy): domain Bacteria; kingdom Pseudomonadati; phylum Pseudomonadota; class Gammaproteobacteria; order Pseudomonadales; family Pseudomonadaceae; genus Pseudomonas; species Pseudomonas sp. BF-RE-25. The sequence goes on along the minus strand of NZ_JAHBDB010000001.1, from coordinate 45,764 downwards.
GCTGCGGGCCTGGTCGAGCAGTTCGAGGCTGCAAGTCGGTGCGCCGGGTTTGGTACTGGAATTGAAGAAGCGGCCGAAGGCGACATAACTGGCGCCTTCTTTGGCTGCTTGTTCGGCGAGTTCGAGTTGCGCGTGACAGGTCGAACCGATGATCGCCTGGCGACCGAGCAACGCACGGGCCGGGGTCAGCGGGCCGTCGGTCTGGCCCAGGTGCACGCCGACGTTCAGGCGTGCGGCCAGTTCGGCATCGTCATTGATGATCAGATGGGTCTTGTAGCGTTCGCACAGATCGCGCAGGGCTTCAGCTTCACGCAGACGGCGGGCCTCGTCGCTGCTCTTGTCGCGGTATTGCAGCAGGGTGACGCCGCCTTCCAGCGCCGCCTCCACGTACGAAAGAAATTTACCGGCCAGTAACTGGCTGTCGGTAATGGCGTACAGGCCACGTAGTTTCATCGGGCAAGCCTCATGGCGTTACGAACAGAAATCCAGTGGCAGGCGGCGCGGCACGAACTGGCCTTTGCCCAACTGCTCGGCATCGCGCAGGGTGCGCCACGTGTAGTTAAGCGCGCTCTGCACGGCTCTGACGAGGTTTTCACCCTGGGCCAGACGACCGGCGAGGGCGCTCGCCAATGTGCAACCCGAACCGTGGTAACTGCCGGGCAAGCGCTGGCAGGTATAGGTTTCGCGCAGACCGTCGCGGCTGTACAGGCGATTGTGTATTTCGTGTTCATCACCGTGGCCGCCGGTGATCAGCAGGTGTTTGACGAACGGCAGGAGTTTTTCAGCGCACTCGTCGGCGGTGCCTTCTGGCAGTTCAGCGAGGATGCGGGCTTCGGGAAGGTTAGGGGTGGCGATGATGGCCAGGGGCAGCAGGCGTTCGCGCATGGCGTAGCCGACTTCGTCCTTGCCCAGTCGTCCGCCACCGCCGGCGCGCAGCACCGGGTCGCAGACCATCGGCAAATGCGGGTGCGCCTGAAGCAGTTCGACGACGGTGTCGACCATTTCCAGGGAACCGAGCATGCCCAGCTTGACGGCGGCGACTTCGGAGTCGTTGAGCACGGCGTTGGCCTGAGCCAGCACCCACTCACGGTCGAGGACGCGGAAATCCGTGACGTTGACCGTGTCTTGCACGGTCAGGGCGGTGACGGCCGGAGCCGCATGACATCCCTGGGCAAGCAGGGCTTCGATATCTGCCTGCAAGCCGGCGCCACCACTTGGGTCGTGGCCGGAGAGACAGAGGACAACGGGGCGAGAGCTGTAGATATTCATGGTGCGCGAGCTTACCACCAAACATCGATTTTCGGGTGCAGTGCCCGCCAGGTCTGCCGATAGAGAGTCATGGGCTGGCAATGCAGCCCTCCGGGATTGTCATAATCTGACCGAGCAAACAGCAATGGCTCGATATGCTTCGCTGGAACGCCCGTGCTAGAGCCTTTACGATAAAAATTTCAATGGTGTTCAATGGCCATCAACGGCTATGCTAGAGTGGATCCAAACCAATAACAGGTAATGCCGGTTTTACGTCTACTCAAAAGGAATGAGGGGCTTCCTGAGATAACCGGACAGGCCACGCTGGGGCTTAAATGCGCTATTTGCTGATGTTGCTGTTTTGCTTGCCCCTCATGGCAAGCGCAGTCGAGTTCGATGAGTTCACTCAAAGCCTGCCCTTGGGCCGAACCCTGCAAGTGTTCGAAGACGCCGATGGTCAGGCGAGCATTGCCGATATCCGCGCGCAAGCCGCTGCCGGACACTTCAAACCCCATGACAAGGCCACGCTCAACGCCGGTTACTCGCGTTCGGTGTTCTGGCTGAAAATCGACCTGCATTACCGCCCGACCAATCCCTCTGCACAACGGACGTGGTTGCTGGAACTGGCCTATCCGCCCCTCGATCACCTTGATCTGTATTTGCCTGATGCCGGCGGTGGCTATCAATTGGCCCGTCAGACCGGCGACGCCTTGCCGTTCAGCAGCCGCGAGATTCGCCAGAACAACTACCTTTTCGATCTGAACTTCACGCCCGACCAAACGCAAACCGTGTACTTGCGCCTGCAAAGCGAAGGGTCGATCCAGGCGCCGGTCACGTTGTGGTCGAGCACCGCGTTTCTCGAAGAACAGCCGGTGCGGCTTTATGTGTTGGGCATGATTTACGGCGTATTGCTGGGGATGCTGGTCTACAACCTGTTCATCTACCTCAGCGTGCGCGACACCAGCTACCTCTATTACATCTTTTATATTGCCTCGTTCGGCCTGTATCAGCTGTCGGTGAATGGCGCGGCCGTAGAGTATTTCTGGCCAGACAACCCGTGGTGGGCCAACGCCGCGACGCCGTTCTTCATCGGTTGCGCAGGGCTGTTCGGCAGCCAGTTCGCCCGCAGCTTCCTGCAAACGGCGACCCTCAGCCGCTGGCTCGATCGCTTGCTGCTGGCGTTGATTGCGTTCAGTGCGGTAGTCGTCGGGTTGTCATTGATGACCAGTTACGCCCTGGCCCTGCGCCTGGCGACGACGCTGGCCCTGTCGTTCACCGTGGTGATTTTCGCCGCAGGGTTTTTCGCCTGGTGGCGCGGCTTGCGGGTGGCGCGCTATTTCATCATCGCCTGGTCGGCGTTTTTGCTCGGCGGCATCATCAATACGATGATGGTGCTGGGTTACCTGCCGAACGTATTCCTGACCATGTATTCCAGCCAGATCGGTTCGGCGATTGAAGTGGCGCTGCTGTCCCTGGCCCTGGCCGACCGCATCAACGCCATGCGCGAGCAACAGGCGCAAACCTTGTTTGATGCCGGCCAGAAGCTTGAAGTGCTCAACCAGCAACTGGCGCACAGTAACAAGCTAAAGGATGAATTCCTCGCCACGTTGACCCACGAATTGCGCACCCCCATGAACGGTGTGATCGGTTCCCTGGAATTGATGCAAACCGTCGAGATGGACCCGGAGCTGGAGCAATACCAGCAAACGGCCGCCGGTTCTGCGCGCGACATGATGCGCATGGTCAACGGCATTCTTACCCTGACCGAATTGCAGGCCGGCAAGCTCAAGGCTTCGGCGTCCACCTTCAGTTTGCGCAGCGTGGTAGATACCTTGCGCGTGCAGTTCGAAGGCAACGCGTCGGGCAAGTCGCTGGACTTCAAGGTCGAGGTGACACCGGGCCTGCCGGACCGTTTGTACGGCGATAACGTCAAGTTGGCGCAATGCCTGGAATGCCTGCTGGATAACGCGATCAAGTTCACGCGAGTGGGCGGGGTGGCGCTGCGGGTCTCGGGTAAAAACGTGGAGCCCGGCAAGCTGGCATTGTCCTTTGCGGTGATCGACACCGGCATCGGTTTCACTGATCTGGGCGAGGCGACGCTGTATCAGCGGTTCTTCCAGCTCGACGGCTCGATGACCCGTGAATATGGCGGCCTCGGTGTCGGCTTGGCGATCTGTCGACAACTGGTCGACCTGCTCGGCGGGAACCTGACTCACCGCTCCGAACCTGGTCGCGGCAGCCGCTTTCAGCTTGACGTCGAGTTTGAATTGCCGGTGGTCGAGCGCGTGACAACGCCATTGATGATCCGCGAATTCCCGCGTCTGCGCCTGCCTCAGGACTGCACGGTGCTGCTGGTGGACGACAACAGCATCAATCAATTGGTGATGCGCGGCATGTTGCTCAAGCTCGGGTTTCGGGTCCGTACGGCGGACAACGGGGCGACCGCGCTGGAAGTCCTGCAGCGTGAAACCTTTGACGCCGTACTCCTCGATTGTCAGCTACCGCCCCTCGACGGGGAGTCTGTCTGCTGCCAGATCCGGGACTTGCCGGGGTGTGCCGAGTTGCCGGTGTTCATGATTGCCTTGAGCGCTGATCGGGAGCGCTGCCCAACCGGTGCACTGATCGATTACCTGAGCAAACCGGTGAAATTCGAAGATTTGCAGGCCGCGTTGTATCGACGCGTGCTTTGTCCAAAACAAGGCGAAAGCGCCGACAGTTAGGCGGATATGCCACTTTGTTCGGCCTCGAGGCAGTGCTTAACTGAACTCCTTGGCTGACCAAAGGAGCCCCGTCATGAACCTGCATCAGTTCGCCGAAACCCACGAAGTCACCAACCAGCCGCCGTCGCTGGACGGCGCCAACCTGTATCGCATCGACCTGCCTTTGCAGGAGTGGTCGCGGCGTTTCGGGGCCGGTTGGGCCGAGTCGCGGATCGACGCATACGGCGCGCTGGCCGGCGGGCCGCTGATGGAAGCGGGGTTCCTGGCCAACCAGAACAAACCGGTGTTCAGCAGCCACGACCGCTACGGTCACCGCATCGATCTGGTGGAATTTCATCCGGCGTATCACGAGCTGATGCGCATGGCAATCGAGCACGGGTTGACCTCGCTGCCTTGGGCGCATCCACAGGACGGCGCCCATGTCGCCCGCGCCTCCATGACCTACCTGCACAGCCAGGCCGAAGCCGGCAGCGGTTGCCCGCTGACCATGACCTTCGCCAGTGTGCCGGCGATGCGCTTGCAACCCGATCTCGCCCGGCAGTGGCTGCCGAAAATCCTCGCCACCGAATACGACCCGCGCAATGTCGGCATGGCCCATAAGGCTGGTGTCACCATTGGCATGGCAATGACTGAGAAACAGGGCGGCACCGATGTGCGGGCCAACACCACCAAGGCGTATCCGGTGGGTGCCAGCGGACCGGGCCAGGCTTACGAACTGGTGGGCCACAAATGGTTCTGTTCTGCGCCGATGTGCGATGCCTTCCTCACGCTGGCGCAGACCGACAAAGGATTGACCTGCTTCCTGTTGCCACGCCATCGCCCCGACGACACACGCAATCAGTTCTACATCCAGCGCCTGAAAAACAAACTCGGCAATTGCTCCAACGCCTCCAGCGAAGTCGAGTTTCGCGGTGCACTGGCGTGGATGGTCGGTGAAGAGGGGCGCGGCGTTCCGACCATTATCGAAATGGTTGCCATGACCCGCTTCGATTGCATGGTCGGTTCCAGCGCCTTGATGCGTCAGGCGCTGAGCCAGGCCAGTCATCACTGCGCCCATCGCAGCGTCGGCGGCAAGCTGCTCAGCGAACAACCGTTGATGCAGAACGTCCTCGCCGATCTGGCCCTGGAGAGCGAAGCGGCGTTGGCGTTGAGCCTGCGAATGGGCAAGGCGCTGGATCATCTGGATGACGGGCACGAAGCGAAATTCGCCCGCCTGGTGACCGCAGTGGGCAAGTACTGGATCTGCAAACGCGCACCCGCGATGATCAACGAAGCCGCCGAATGCATGGGCGGTGCCGGGTATGTCGAAGACAGCATCCTGCCGCGCTTGTACCGCGAGGCACCGGTCAATTCGACGTGGGAAGGCTCCGGCAACGTGCAATGCCTGGATGTGTTGCGGGCGCTGTCGAAAGAGCCGGGCGTGCTGGATGTGTTGTTCAGCGAGTTGGGCGATGGTCACGGCGACAAGCGGCTGGCCGCGCACATCAGCCAGTTGCAGGCGGCGTTCAAGGACACCGGCGATATTCAGTATCGTGCGCGACAGCTCACCGAAGACATCGCGTTGGGGCTGCAAGCCAAACTGTTGCTGGAGGCCGGTAACTCGGCGGTCAGCGATGCGTTCATCGCCAGCCGCCTTGGCTCCGCCGGTCGGGTATACGGTGCGTTGCCGCGTGGGCTGGATGTCCAAGCGATCGTCGCCCGCTCGACCCCGCTCGTGTAACCGACACCGGTCTACTGTGGGAGTGAGCCTGCTCGCGATATCGGTCTGTCAGCCACATCAATGTCGAATGTGCCTACGCTATCGCGAGCAGGCTCGCTCCCACATTGGATCTGCTGTGGACTTGGCATTTGTGTAGCCACCGCTGTTCCCGTGAAGCGACGATGCAGGCAAGATGAAGGCCTGCAAGTCAGAACACAGGATGCTGATCGTGACCGAAGCTTTTATTATCGTTCAAACCGCCGAGCAAGCCGTGGACCGGCTTGCTCACTTGCACAATCGCGCAACCACCGCACTGAGCCAGGCGCTCAAGCGTTACCTCAAGGATCGAGTTGAACCGGACGCCGAACAGCGTGCGATGTTTCGTTATCCTGAACTGCGTCTGACCTACCACTGCCAGGGCGAAGTCCCGCAAACCACCCGCGCCTACGCCAAGGTGCAGCTGCCGGGGACCTACAGCGTCACCGTCACCCATCCGGCGGCTTTCCGTAAATACTTGCTGGAACAGCTCGTGCCGTTGATGCACGACTTCACCGTGACCGTGGAAGTCGGCATCAGCCAGCAGAACATTCCTTATCCGTATGTGGTCGAGCAGGGCGATGAACTGGCTGGTTCCGGCGTGACCGCGGCCGTGCTGGCGCGGGTGTTCCCGAGTACCGATCTGTCCGCCGCCACCGATGGCATCGCGGACGGTTTGTACGATTGGGAAAACACCGATCCGCTGCCGCTGGCCCTGTTCGACGCCGCGCGGGTGGATTTCTCCCTGCGCCGCCTCGTGCACTACACCGGCAGCGACTGGCGCCATGTGCAGCCGTGGATTCTGCTGACCAACTACCACCGCTACGTTGACCAGTTCATTGTTCATGGTCTTGAGCAGTTGCGCAGCGATCCGCGTTTCGTGCGCATGGTGCTGCCGGGCAACGTGATCATCGAAAAGAGCATGGATCACGGCGAAGCGTCGGCGATTGCGGCCGGCGTGGTCTGGCATCGCTATCAAATGCCGGCCTATCACCTGATCGCCAGCGACGGTCACGGCGTGACCCTGGTGAACATCGGCGTCGGCCCGTCCAACGCCAAGAACATCACCGACCATTTGGCGGTACTGCGTCCGCATTGCTGGCTGATGATCGGTCACTGCGGCGGTCTGCGTCAGTCGCAGACCATTGGCGATTACGTGCTGGCTCACGCCTACATGCGTCGCGACGGGATTCTCGACCGGGTCGTGCCGCCGAACATTCCGATTCCGGCCCTGGCCGAAGTGCAGATGGCGTTGCAGCAAGCGGCGGCCAACATTACTGGCGAAAAGGGCGACGAGCTGAAGAAACGCCTGCGCACCGGCACCGTGCTGACTTACGACGACCGTAACTGGGAATTGCGCTGGGCCCAGGAGCGTCCGCTGATCAACCTGTCCCGCGCCGTGGCGGTGGACATGGAAAGCGGCACCATCGCCGCGCAAGGTTATCGCTTGCGGGTGCCGTACGGCACATTGCTTTGCGTCTCGGACAAACCGCTGCACAGCGAAATCAAGCTGCCGGGTTCGGCCAACGCCTTTTATGAGCGCGCGGTCAGCCAGCACTTGAAGATCGGTATCGAGGCGGTGGACTTGTTGCGCACCGAACTCAACTCGTTGCACTCGCGCAAACTGCGCAGCTTCGACGAGCCGCCGTTCCGGTAATAGTTGTCATGGTCATTTGGCGGTCAGGGCACTAGCATTAGCAGCCCTGACCGTTAGATGTTCTCTTCGCCATGTCCCGTCCCCAACGTCCCGTGTCCCGCCGCCCTGGCGCGAACACCCCGTCATCAGCCCCGCGCCGTGTCGCCAAAGCGCCGCCGGCCGAGCCGAAGCTGATCCTGTTCAACAAACCATTCGATGTGCTGACGCAATTCAGCGACGGCGAAGGGCGGGCGACGCTCAAGGATTTCATCGAGATTCCCGGGATTTACCCGGCAGGTCGTCTGGATCGCGACAGCGAAGGGTTGCTGTTGCTGACCAACGACGGCCAGCTCCAGGCGCGGATTGCCGACCCCAAGCACAAACTGGCCAAGACGTATTGGGTGCAAGTGGAGGGCGAGCCGAGTGCCGAGCAGTTACAGCGTTTGCGTGATGGCGTCGAGCTGAATGACGGCATGACCTTGCCCGCGCAAGCGCGGCAACTGGATGAGCCGCAACTGTGGCCGCGAAACCCGCCGGTGCGCTTTCGCAAAAGCGTGCCGACCAGTTGGCTGGAACTGGTGATTCGCGAGGGGCGTAACCGTCAGGTCCGGCGCATGACCGCCGCGGTCGGCTTGCCGACGTTGCGGCTGGTGCGGGTCAGGATCGGCGACTGGTCGATCGAAGGGCTCGATCAGGGCCAGTGGAAAGAAGTGCCGGCGCGCTTATAACGTGCCGGATTCGATCAGGCCGATTACCACGCTTTTGATCACGAACGCGGCCACGCCCAGGCCGAGCACGAAGAACAGGATGAACGAGCCAAAGCGCCCGGCCTTGGATTTTTTTGCCAGATCCCAGACGATGAAACCCATGAAAATGATCAGAATGCTGACCAGTCCGGTCATCATCCACTCTTCGAATACTGCAGGATCCATCGGACATCTCCAGCGGGGGCGGGGCTAAAAGGCGCTGGAGTATACGGCATGGGGGATTGGTGCGGCATTGACCTGCGGCAGCGTGTCGCAGCTATTCGTCACTTGTTCCGGCCTCTTCGCGGGCAAGCCTCGCTCCTACAAGGGCTCGCGCAAAACCTGTAGGAGCGAGGCTTGCCCGCGAAGGCGTCGTCAGCTACGCAGATGAGTCAGCGGCAGTTCGGTGCTGTTGAGCACCTGATTCAACACAAAACTCGACCGCACACTCGTCACCCCTTCAATCCTTGTCAGGTGCCCCAGCAGCAATTTCTGATAGTGATCCATGTCCGGCACCACCACCTTGAGCTGATAGTCCGCATCCATCCCCGTCACCAGGCTGCATTCAAGCACTTGCGGCAAGGTGCGAATCGCCGCTTCGAAGTTCTCGAATCGCTCCGGTGTATGCCGGTCCATGCCGATCAGCACGTAAGCCGTCAGGCTCAGGCCAAGCATTTTGCGATCCAGCAGGGCCACCTGGCGGGTGATGTAGCCGTCGTCTTCCAGTTGCTTGACCCGGCGCGAGCACGGTGAAGGTGACAGGCCGATGCGTTCGGCCAGCTCCTGGTTGGAGATGCGCGCGTCGCGCTGCAATTCCGCCAAAATGCTCAGGTCGTATCGGTCGAGTTTGCTCATCAATCAGGCCTTTGTCATATCGATTGCGGCAGATTATCTATCCAAGGTTAAAAATTGCGCAAGTCATGTTTATTTGAGCAATCTTCGCAATCCTCTGCCGGCGCCCCAGGCCTATTCTTATCACCAGAATCACTGCTCGGACAAACAGTCCACAGCGGCTCGCCCAATCAGGCCAGTCGCGGCCGCCACCCCCACCGGGGATGTGCCGGCCCCCGAGCTACACACTGTCCAGAAGACGGCGTGAGGTGAGCCGACGTCATAAGCGTCGAGCACGGACGAAGTTCTCAAAGGGAGGCCGACGGGTCTCCCTTTTCTTTTGCCCGCAATTTTTCACCCGCCCTCAATAAATAAGTTGCGCGACTGATAACCTGTTGCAGAACCGGCCTGTGCTTTCCCAGTCTTACGTACAGGCCCTAACCCGCAGTGAGGAAAAGCATGAAGTCGCGCATCTGGCGTTTGGCCGGTGTTGGTTTGCTGTGTGTCAGTGTCACTGCGCAATCGCTGGCCGATGAGCCGCAGAACCGGGGGCCCGACAATGGACAACGCGGTGACGGTCATCAGGGCAACAATCAGGGCCATGGTGGCAATAATCAGCCGCGCCCGCAAAACAACGACATCATTCGTGGCGACAACAGTCGTCAGTTCGAGAACAACGGCCAGTCGCGCAATGGCGGGCAGTGGCAAAACAATCAGCCGCGAGACAACCCGCCGCGCGACTTCAACAGTCCCGTCCGGCCACCACCGCCGCCGCCACAATTGCCGGCCAACGACTTGCCGATCCAGGGCCGGCCCGACACCGTGCGCCAGACCCAGCAGCCGCAACGTGGTTACTATCAGGACATCCCGCGAAACAATGGTTACAACCAGCAATGGCAGACCGGCGGGCCGGGTTCACGTCCCGACGATCATCATTGGGCCGGTCGTCCGAATGGCCACGGTAACGGCTGGGGGCCAGGCCCGCAGTACCGTCCCGGGCATGTGATCGACCGCTTCCCGGACCGCGACTACCGCGTGCCGTATCGTGGGCAGGATTATTTCTTCTCCGGCGGCTACTGGTATCGCCCGCTCGGCCCGCGTTATGTCGTGGTGCAGCCGCCGCGCGGGATTCGCGTCAGCTATCTGCCTGATTACGCCCGTGAAGTGTGGATCGGCGGCGCGCTGTTGTTCCTGGCGGCGGGCTCGTATTACGCCTATCAGGAAAGCACTCAGGATTACGTGGTGGTCGAGCCGCCCGTGCAACCGCAACCGCAACCGACCGGCAATGGCTATGACGTGGTGGCGTATCCCGCCAACGGGCAGTCGCCGCAGCAGGTCAATCAGGACGGCTACGAGTGTTATCAATACGCGGTGCAGCAGAGTGGCTTCGATCCGCGCACGGCCACCTACCAGCCGGATCCGTCGGTGGTGCAAGCCTACCGCCAGGCCCAGGGCAACTGCCTGGGCAGTCGCGGGTATCAGGTGAGTTTCTGATTTGCCCTGGCGGCCTTCACCACTTCCTGCGGGTCGGCGTGCACCAGCACCTCTGCTCGCGGGTACGCCGCGTGAATTGCATCGGCCGCCTGATCGCTGATGCCGTGAGCGACTGACAGGGTCAGCTCCCCCGGCAATTCCAGGTGCAATTGCACGAACCACTGGTTGCCGGACACCCGTGTGCGCAGGTCATGCGCGCCCAGCACCCCCGGTACGCTACAGGCCAGTTCGAGCATGTGTTGGCTGACGTCTGGCGGCAGCTCCTCGTCCATCAGCACCGTAAAACTTTCCCGGGCGATTTGAATGGCGCTCCAGAAGATGTAAGCGGCGATCCCCAATCCAAACCACGCGTCCATCTGATGCCAGCCAAACCCGGCCAGCACCAGCGCAACCAGAATGCTGCCATTGAGCAGCAAGTCCGAACGGTAATGCAGGGAATCGGCACGCACCGCGTTGGAGCCGGTTGCCTTGACGACCCGATGCTGCAACATCAGCAGGACCAACGTCAGCGCCAGGGAAAACACGATCACGCCGATGCTGATCCACGGCGCACCCACCGGTTCCGGATGCTTGAGCCGATCAAACGCCTGCAACGCAATCAGCACCGCACTGCCGCCAATGAACAACGCCTGCGCCATGCCCGCCAGCGATTCGGCCTTGCCGTGCCCGTAACGGTGATCTTCATCGGCGGGGCGCAAGGCGTAATGCACTGCCAGCAGGTTGAGCAGCGAGGCGATACCGTCCAGGGCCGAGTCGGTCAACCCGGCGAGCATGCTCACCGAACCGCTCAACCACCACGCGATGGCTTTGGCGACGATCAACGTGCACGCCACCGCCACCGAGGCACGGGTCGCCAGCCGCAGCAGGCGGGCGTGTTCGGAGCTGGAAATCATAAGTGCGGCTATTCCTTTATGTGCACGGATTACGCGGCAGGTTGCAGGCCGAGCAAGGCCAGTTGCTGAGTGCTGCCCTTGTGTTGAATCAAACGTGGGTCGTCCAGCGGGAAGCTGCGGCCCAGTTCGGTTTCAAGAATAGTCTGCAATTTGTGGGTATCGACCTTGCCGTCGGCACCGATCGCTTCCTTGAGTTTTTCCGGCGCCACCTGTGCGGTCTCGCCCGGTGCGTAGTAGATCGCGCCGGTGGCGAAGTCCACGGCAAACGCGATCAGGCCGGGGATGATGTAGAACAGCAGGCCCACGGCATCCAGCGCGGCGATGGCCGGGTCGATCTTGCCTTCGATCTGCCCGCGGCGATCAGGGTAGAAGATCGATCCGCAAGCGGTTACCTGGGTCAGCAAGGTGGCAACCAATACACCGCCAATCAGGCGAAAGGGAACACGCATATGAAATCTCCTGGGTAATTTCAAAACGAAAGGGCGTCTCTATGAATTAGGACCCTGATAAACGCCGAGCAGTTCGCCGTTATACTCGGCCCTCTGTTTGGGAGCCAGCATGATTTCTTTGCCGATTGATGAAGTTTTACCCGCCCTGCGTGAAGCCTTGGCGACACGCCACGAAGCCGTGCTCGAAGCACCGCCCGGCGCCGGTAAAACCACCCGTGTTCCATTGGCCCTGCTTAACGAGCCGTGGCTGGCCGGGCAGACCATTCTGATGCTTGAACCGCGTCGGTTGGCTGCACGTGCGGCGGCTGAGCGCTTGGCCAGTGAGCTGGGCGAGAAGGTCGGTGAAACCGTCGGCTATCGCATTCGGCTGGACAGCAAAGTCGGGCCCAGGACGCGGATTGAAGTGGTCACCGAAGGCATCCTCACCCGGCGCTTGCAGGATGATCCGGCGCTGGAAGGCGTGGGCTTGCTGATCTTCGACGAATTTCATGAGCGCAGCCTTGATGCCGATCTGGCCTTGGCCCTCAGCCTGAATGGCCGAGAACTGTTCCGCGATGATCAGCCGCTGAAGATTCTTTTGATGTCGGCCACCCTTGAAGGCGAACGCCTGGCCGGGTTGCTCGATGACGCGCCGATCCTGCGCAGTGAAGGGCGCATGTACCCGGTGGCGATGCGCTGGGGCCGACCGTTCCAGCCCGGTGAATTCATCGAGCCGCGCCTGGTGCAAACCATCCTCGAAGCCTTGAACGATGAAACCGGCAGCCTTTTGGTGTTCCTGCCGGGACAAGCGGAAATCCGCCGGGTGCATCAACAACTGGCCGATGCGTTGGGCGAAAACACACAGGTGTTGCTCTGCCCGTTGCACGGTGAACTGGACCTCGCCGCGCAACGTGCCGCGATTGATCCAGCGCCGGCGGGCAAACGCAAAGTGGTGCTGGCGACCAACATCGCCGAGACCAGCCTGACCATCGACGGCGTACGTGTGGTGATCGATGCCGGGTTGGCGCGGGTGCCGCGTTTCGATCCGGGCAGCGGCATGACCCGCCTCGACACGCAGCGCATCTCCCGCGCCAGCGCCACGCAACGTGCGGGGCGGGCAGGGCGGCTGGAGCCAGGCGTGTGTTATCGCTTGTGGTCGCAGGATCAACACGAGCAACTGGCGGCGTATGCCAGTGCGGAAATTCTCTCGGCGGACCTTGCCGGTCTGGCGTTGCAACTCGGTCGCTGGGGCGTGACACCGACGCAACTGGTGTGGCTCGACGTGCCGCCCGCCGCCGCGTATGCCCAGGCTCAGGACTTGCTTGATCGCCTCGGCGCACTGGATGGCGAAGCGCTGACCCGCCACGGTCAGGCCATGGCCGAACTGCCGGCGCATCCGCGCATCGCCCATTTGCTACTGCGCGGTCAGGCGCTGGGCTTGGCGGACATGGCGTGCGATGTCGCGGCGTTGCTCGGCGAGCGGGATATCTTGCGCGGTGCCGGCGCGGATCTGCACAGTCGACTGGTGCTGTTGTCCGGCGAAGAGCGTGCTGCACGCGGCGCTCAGGGCGGTGTTCAGCGAGCGCGGCAACTGGCGCGTCAATACCGTGGTTATCTGCGTGGCAAGGCGTCGGAACCGGTCAGCGATCCGGAGCACCCGCGCTGGCTCGGCGCCTTGCTGGCGCTGGCCTATCCCGACCGTGTGGCGCAGCAACGTCGAGCGGGTGGCGCGGAATATCGCCTGGCCAACGGTCGTGCTGCGTTGTTCGCCGAAGCCGACAGCTTGATGAAACAACCGTGGCTGGTAATCGCCGATCTCGGCAGTCGTCAGGGGCAGCGCGAGGAACGGATTTATCTGGCGGCGGATTTCGATCCGGCGTTGTTCGATTCGGTGCTCGCCGAACAGGTGCGGGTGGTCGATCAGCTGGATTGGGACGAGCGTGAAGGCGTGTTGCGCGCCGAGCGTCAGCGCAAGGTTGGCGAGTTGATCCTCAGCCGTGAACCGTTGACCGGGCTCGATGAAACCGCGCGCAGTCAGGCGCTGGTGAATCTGGTGCGGCGCAAGGGGCTGGAGTTGTTGCCGTGGACGCCGGAGTTGCGTCAGTGGCAGGCGCGGGTGGCGTTGTTGCGGCAGTTGGACCTTGTCGGCAAGGGCGAGAGCGAGTGGCCGGATGTCAGCGATGCTGCGCTGCTCAAAAGCCTCGAACACTGGTTGATGCCGTATCTGGGGAAGGTTTCGCGGCTCAGTCATTTTGCCAATCTGGATCTCTCAAGCATTGTTCATAACCTATTGCCGTGGCCGCTGCCGCAACGGCTCGATGAGCTGGCGCCGCATCATTTGAGCGTGCCTTCAGGGTCGTCGATTCGTCTGGATTACAGCGAGCAGCCGCCGATTCTGGCGGTGCGGTTGCAGGAGTTGTTCGGCCTGGCCGAAACCCCGCGCATTGCCGGTGGCCGGCAGGTGGTCAAACTGCATTTGCTGTCCCCGGCGCGGCGGCCGGTGCAGGTGACGCAGGATCTGGCGAACTTCTGGCGCAGCACGTACGCCGAGGTGAAAAAGGATCTGAAGGGGCGGTATCCGAAGCATTACTGGCCGGATGATCCGTTGGTGGCCGAAGCGACCGCACGAATCAAACCCCGGAAGTGAGGTGCCCCCCACTGTAGGAGCCGGCTTGCTGGCGATAGCGGTGGGTCAGTTATAGATTTATTGGCTGGACGGACGCCATCGCCAGCAAGCCGGCTCCTACAGGTTTGCGTTTGCCTTGATCCCTCAAACATCCACGCACCTTGTAGGAGCCGGCTTGCCGGCGATGGGGCCGCTGGATTTTGCATCGGTCTTTCGGACGCCATCGCCGGCAAGCCGGGCTCCTACAAGGTCGGGTGTGATCTTTCGGCCTTGGCGGTGAGTTGTTCGCGGCAGTAATCGGCAAACAACTGCGCCGGTTTGGTCAACTGCCCGCGCTTCAGCCACGCCGCCACCAGCCCTGAGCCGGTAATGTCTTCGACGATGTCCACGCACACCACTTTCTGCCCGTCGTAGGTGCATTCCGAGTGCGGGCGGGTGACCAGGATCGAGAAGCCGAACCCTTGCCCGACCATGCCCCGGACCATCTCGATCGACGGTGAGCTGAACGCAATGTTCGGCGACAGGCCCAGTTCTTCGAACAGGCTGACGAAGTAGGTCCGGCTCGGTTGCACGTCCAGCAGAATCATCGGCTCCAGGCACAGATCGCGCAGGGACACTTGCTTGAGTTGGGCAAAGCGATGATCCGCCGGCAGCAAGGCATAAGGCCGCTGCGCGGGCATCAAGGGTTCGGTTTCGATGGTGGCGTCGAGGTCGTGTTCATAGAGGATCGCCAGGTCGAAGGTGCCCGAGGTCAGGCCTTGCACCAACTCCTGCTGCTCGCCGTCGCGGATGCGGATTTTCACGCCGGGATACAGCGCCGAGAACCCGGCAATCAATTGCGGCAGGTACAGCGGCGCGACGGTTTCGAAGCAGCCGATGTCGATTTGCCCGGCCACCACGTCGTTGTCGGCCAGGGCGTTCTGTTCGAACTCCTTGGCCATGCGCAACAGTTCCTGGGCCTTGCGGTAGAAGCGTGCGCCGCTGGGCGTCAGGGACACGCCTTGTGCGTGATGACGGATCAGCAGTTGCACGCCGAAGCTGTCTTCCAGGCCTTTGATCGCCGTGGAAATGGCCGGCTGGGCGATGTACAGCTTGCGCGAGGCCTCGGCGACGCTGCCGCATTCGACGGTGGTGATGAAGTATTTCAATTGACGCAGGTTGTAAGCAGCCACGGCAAACCTCGGGGTGGATGGACTCGACATCCAGCAATTTTTGCGCCGACTGCGTCCGTTCTGACGACGGTGTTGTTGTGCCTGAACAATAACCACATACCGCGACACCGGGGAGATGGGCTGCCCAGTTTTTTCATGGTCTGCGAAGACATTTTTACTATTTTTCCTCGACACGGGCCTGGGCCACCATCCAATTCACAAGAAAAGCCCATGGAGCATCTGAACGTGTTCGAGCTTACCTACTGGCAAAACAAGGCCGCTGCGCTGGCGTTTCCCGACCAGGCCCTGATTGATGGCAAACCCCGTTCGGCGCAGTTGGGGCAAACCTTCGCCGCGATCAACCCGGCCACCGGCCAGCGCCTGGCCAACGTGACAGCGTGCGGTGATGAAGAAGTGAACGCCGCCGTCAAAAATGCGCGGCAGGTGTTCGAGGCCGGCACCTGGTCGTCGCGTTCGCCAAACGAGCGCAAGCAAGTGCTGCTGCGCCTGGCCGATCTGATCATGACCCACCGCGAAGAACTGGCGCTGCTGGATTCGCTGAATATGGGCAAGCCAGTGATGGACGCCTACAACCTCGACGTGCCGGGCGCGGCCGGGGTGTTTCGCTGGTACGCCGAAAGCCTCGACAAACTCTACGACCAGATCGCACCGAGCGCGCAGAACGTACTGGCGACGATCACCCGCGAAGCGCTGGGCGTGGTCGCCGCCGTGGTGCCATGGAATTTCCCGCTGGACATGGCCGCATGGAAACTCGCCCCCGCGCTGGCGGCAGGCAATTCGGTGATCCTCAAACCCGCCGAGCAATCACCGTTTTCCGCCCTGCGTCTGGCCGAGTTGGCGCTTGAAGCCGGCTTGCCAGCAGGCGTGCTCAACGTGCTGCCGGGACTCGGCGAGCAGACCGGCAAAGCCCTCGGTTTGCACCCGGACGTCGATTGCCTGGTGTTCACCGGCTCCACCGAAGTCGGCAAATTTTTCATGCAGTATTCCGCGCAATCGAACCTGAAACAGGTGTGGCTGGAGTGCGGCGGCAAGAGCGCCAACCTGGTGTTCGCCGATTGTCAGGACCTGGATCTGGCGGCCGAAAAAGCCGCGTTCGGCATCTTCTTCAATCAGGGCGAAGTGTGTTCGGCCAACTCGCGGTTGCTGGTGCAGCGTTCGATCCATGACGAGTTCGTCGAGCGCCTCAAGGCGCAGGCCGAACGCTGGCTGCCGGGCGATCCGCTGGACCCGTCGAGCAGCGCCGGGGCGATCGTAGACAGCCGCCAGACCGCGCGCATCATGAAGTTCATCGAGCAAGCCCAGCGCCAGGGTGCGACCAAGGTATGCGGTGGTCGGCAGTCGATTTTCAACGGCTCCGACAACTTCATCCAGCCGACTATTTTCACTAACGTGACCCCGGGCATGCCGCTGTTTCGCGACGAGGTGTTCGGCCCGGTGCTAGCGGTCACGGCGTTCGATGACGAGGCACACGCCTTGCAACTGGCCAACGACAGCGTCTACGGCCTGGCCGCTTCGCTGTGGACCGACGACCTCAATCGCGCGCACCGCGTGGCGCGGCAATTGCGCGCCGGCACGGTGTCGGTGAACAGCGTCGATGCACTCGACGTGACGGTGCCGTTTGGCGGCGGCAAGCAGTCCGGTTTCGGCCGTGACCTGTCGCTGCACTCATTCGATAAATACACCCAGTTGAAGACCACCTGGTTTCAACTGCGCTAATAACAAAACGGAGAACTGGCGATGACCACACCACGTGAAACCCGCGACTACCAGGCCGCCGACGCTGCGCACCACATCCACGCATTCGTCGATCAGAAAGCGCTCAACGATGAAGGACCGCGGGTGATGGTCCGTGGCGAGCGCTTGCACCTGTGGGACAACGATGGTCGGCGCTACCTCGACGGCATGTCCGGGCTGTGGTGCACCAACCTCGGTTACGGCCGCAAGGATCTGGCGGCAGCAGCGGCTCAGCAGCTTGAGCAACTGCCGTACTACAACATGTTTTTCCACACCACTCACCCGCAGGTGATCGAGCTCTCGGAGCTGCTGTTCAGCCTGTTGCCGGGGCACTACAGCCACGCGATCTACACCAACTCCGGCTCCGAAGCGAACGAGGTGCTGATCCGCACCGTGCGCCGTTACTGGACCATCCTCGGCAAGCCCGAGAAGAAGGTCATGATCGGTCGCTGGAACGGTTACCACGGTTCGACGCTGGCAGCGACGGCGCTCGGTGGCATGAAGTTCATGCACGAAATGGGCGGCATGCTGCCGGACATCGAGCACATCGACGAGCCGTACTTCTTCGCCCACGAAGGCAATCTGACTCCGGCTGAATTCGGCCTGCGGGCGGCGCAGCAACTGGAAGCGAAGATTCTCGAACTGGGCGCGGACAAGGTCGCCGGGTTCATCGCCGAACCGTTCCAGGGCGCGGGTGGGATGATCTTCCCGCCAGAAAGTTACTGGCCGGAAATTCAGCGGATTTGCCGTAAGTACGACGTGCTGTTGTGCGCCGACGAAGTGATCGGCGGCTTCGGTCGCACTGGCGAATGGTTCGCCCATGAGCACTTCGGTTTCGAGCCGGACACGCTGTCGATTGCCAAGGGGCTGACCTCCGGCTACATCCCCATGGGCGGGCTGATCCTGTCGAAGAAAATGGCGCAGGTGTTGGTGGAGCAGGGCGGGGTGTTTGCCCACGGCCTGACCTATTCCGGACACCCGGTGGCGGCCGCGGTGGCCATCGCCAACCTCAAGGCGTTGCGCGATGAAGGCGTGGTGACGCGGGTCAAGGACGACATCGGGCCGTACCTGCAACAGTGTTTGCGCGAAGTGTTCGGCAATCACCCGTTGGTGGGGGATATTCAGGGTGTCGGGATGGTAGCGGCGTTGCAGTTGGCCGAAGACAAAACCAGTCGCAAGCGTTTTGCCAACGAGAATGATATTGCCTGGCGCTGCCGCACGATTGGGTTTGAGGAGGGTGTGATTATTCGTTCGACGCTGGGGCGGATGATCATGGCGCCGGCGTTGATTGCCAGTCGTGAGGAAGTTGATGAACTGGTTGGCAAGACGCTGAAAGCGGTTGATCGTACGGCTCAGGAATACGGCCGGCTTTAAGATTGTCGGAAGGTCCTTCGGACCTTAATCGCGAGCAGGCTCGCTCCCACATTGGAACTGTGTTGACCTCGGTAGAGAGGGCAACATAGAACCCCCTGTGGGAGCGAGCCTGCTCGCGATTGCGTTAGACCATTCAACACAACTCTCATGTTTTGCACTCACCCCGTGCACCTCCGCCCACACCGCCCTTTAGCAGTGCGCACTACCCAGTTTTTTCATCGCTCGCCTCGACATATTTCCTAATTTTCCTATTCCTGGCCCTGGTCCAACATCGACCTCGCCAGTCAGCCGAACACTGCCCACCCAAAGGTCCATCAGAGACCACCCGTGGCAGCTCTTCTCCAAAGGCTGCTGGCCGTACTGCCCATGACAAAACTAAATCAACAGCTTTGGGAGTGCTCCATGATCAAGTCCTTGCTAACCCGCGTCGCTCATCCACTGGCGATCACCGCCATCGCCGCCATCGCCGCCACGGTCGCCACCAGCGCCCAGGCCGGCACCCTGTCCATCGGCCATACCACATGGGTCGGTTACGGCACGCTCTACCTCGCCCAGGACCTGGGCTACTTCAAGGAAGGCGGTTTGACCGTCGAGTTGCCCGTCGTCGAAGAGGCTTCGATGTACATGGCCGCGCAAGCCTCGGGCGAATTGTCCGGCTCGGCCTCGACCATCGACGAAGTACTGAAATACCGTCCGCAATTCTGCTTCAAAGCCGTAGCCGCACTCGATGACAGCCATGGTGGCGACGGTGTTCTGGTGGGCAAGGACATCAAGAGCCTGCAGGAGCTGAAAGGCAAAGCCGTGGCGGTGAACGAAGGCTCGACTTCGCAGTTCTGGCTCTCGTATCTGCTGAAAAAACACGGCATGAGCATGAGCGACATCACCGTGCAGAACATGACGGCTGACGACGCAGCCACCGCGTTCATCGCCGGTCGTGTGCCCGCCGCCGTGACCTGGGAACCGCACCTGTCGATGGTGCGTGACAAGAAGCAAGGCAAAGTCTTGATCGACAGCAGTAGCACGCCTGGCGTGATTGTCGATGTGGTCGCGCTCAACTGCACGGTCATCGAGAAGCAGCCGGAAGACGTCAAGGCGTTGGTCGCCGGTCTGTACAAAGCGGTGCAGTACACCAAAGACCATCCGCAGGAAGCCTACAAAATCATGGCCAAGGGGGTTGGCGGCTACCTCGCCGATCCGAAGGAACTGGCCGCTGCCGCGCAAGGCGTGCGCTTCTACGATCAGGCCATGAGCGAAAAACTCCTGGGCTCGCCGGGCAATCCGGGCGACAGCAAACCGTTGATCAAACTGGCCAACGAAACCGCCAGTGAATTGCAGGGCAAACCCTACAACGTCAGCAATGACGACCTGATCGACAACCGTTTCGTCAGCCCGCTGTAGGAGGTTCGCATGTTCAAGCGCAATTCATGGCTGAGCCGTTGCATCACGCCCAAGACCGGCTTGCCGGTTTCGGTGATCTGGAGCGCGAGCGGCCTGGCCTGGGTGTTGTTGGTTGGCCTGTGGGCCGGGTTGTCTTACGGCGGCGTGGTGCCAGGCATGTTCTTGCCGACACCGGGCGCGGTGGTCGAAGCCGCCGTGCGCCTGAGCCGCGATGGCACGCTCGGTTTGCACGTGTGGGCCAGTCTTGAAGTGGTGGTGGTCGGTTTCGTCGTTTCGTCGCTGGTGGCGGTGCCGCTGGGGTTGCTGATGGGCAGCTTCCGCATCGTTCAGGCGTTCCTCGAACCGATGGTCAATTTCATCCGCTACCTGCCGGTGACCTCGTTCGTGCCGCTGTTCATTCTGTGGATCGGTATCGGTCTGGAGCAGCGTGTCTCGGTAATCATCTTCGGCGTGTTTTTCCAGCAACTGGTGATGATCGCGGACGTGTCCAAAGGCATCTCCAAAGACCTGATCAACGCCTCCTACACACTCGGCTCTAACCGCCGCGATGCGGTGTTGCATGTGATCGCGCCGGCCTCGTTGCCGGGTGTGCTCGACACCTTGCGCGTGACCATGGGCTGGGCCTGGACGTACCTGGTGGTCGCCGAACTGGTCGCCGCTTCCAGTGGCCTGGGTTACCTGAGCCTCAAAGCCATGCGCGGCTTTCAGGTGGATGTGATTTTCCTCGCCATCGCGATCATCGGCCTGTTGGGCCTGGTCACCGATCAACTGTTCCGTTTCCTTCGTCTGAGGATTGCCGCATGGGCTCAGTAACCGCCGTCAACCCGCGTATCGTCACACCGATGGCTGCCCCGGCCTACGCCGCGCCTCGTTTGCAAGTGGACAAAGTCAGCCTGCGTTACCAGAAGCCCGACGGCGGCGTGTTCACCGCGCTGGATCAGGTGTCGTTCGAAGTTCCGGATCAGCAATTCGCCGTGCTGGTCGGGCCGTCGGGCTGCGGCAAGTCGAGCTTGCTGTACCTCACCGCCGGTTTGAACGAGCCCACGGAAGGCGAGATCTACGTCGGCGGTCAGCAAGTTCAAGGGCCGGGCGCGGACCGCGGCATGGTGTTCCAGAGCTACACGCTGTTCCCGTGGCTGACCGTGCGGCAGAACGTCGAGTTCGGCCTCAAGCGTCGCGGTATGGCGGCGGCACAGCGCAAGGACATCGTCGATTACTACGTCAACGAAGTCGGTCTCAGCGGGTTCGCCGACAACTACGCCAAGCAGCTGTCCGGCGGCATGATGCAGCGGGTGGCGATTGCCCGCGCTTTGGCCAATGACCCGCAAATCCTGCTGATGGACGAACCCTTCGGCGCCCTCGACAGCCAGACGCGCCTGCAAATGCAGCAGCTGTTATTGCGCGTTTGGGGCAACAGCAAGAAGACCGTGCTGTTCGTGACCCACGACATCGACGAGGCGATTCTGCTGGGTGATCGGGTCTACGTGATGGGCGCCAGGCCTGGGCGGATCAAGCAGATCCTCGACGTGCCAATCGAACGTCCCCGGACCCTGGACATGGTCATGGAGCGCTCATTCATCGAGATGAAACGCGATATTTTCGGGCTGCTGCATGATGACCTGGAGGAGGTGCATTGAGTGTCACGCAATCCCCTGTAGGAGCCGGCTTGCCGGCGATGAGGCCATCACATCCAACATCTTCGTTGACTGACCCACCGCTATCGCCAGCAAGCTGGCTCCTACAAGGTTTGTGTTTGGCTGGGGTTACGGCGCAGCTGGCAGGAGGAAACGCGCAATCACCGGCAGGTGATCGGAGATCCTCAACGTATCGTCCTGTCGCACCGTCGCCTCGACCCGTTTGATCCGAGGGCTGTAAAACAGGTAATCGACGGTCCGGTCCGGGCCGTTCAGGCCTGGATCATTCGGGTAGTGCGTCAGCCACCGCGCCCGATCGATGCCGCTGGCTTCGTTGTTGGTCGGGATCATCGGGTACTTGTCCCACAACAGATGCAGCGCGCTGTCGGCGGAGTAGGGCGTGCGTTGTTCGGTGGGCAGGCGTCGATATTGCCCCAGCGGCAACAGGTTGAAGTCGCCGCCGATCAGCCACGGGGTGCTATGGCTTTCGTATTTGTCGAGGACTTTGGCCACCGCCGTCACCTGGGTCTGTAGCGTTTCATCCGGTTGGGTCGCGCGGTCCAGATGGGTGTTGAGGACCGCCAACTGCCCGCCGTCACTCAACGGCAGGTAAGTGACCAGCAAGGCATTTTTCGGCTGGAACTGACGGCTGATGAAGTTAGTCGGCGCCACCGGCAGTTGCAGGCGTTCGGCGTGTTCGATCCGGTAGCGGCTGAGGGTTGCCAGTTGCCGGCCGACACTGCCGAAGATGTGCGGTTGCGGCACGAAGTCGGCTTTCCAGTCGAAGGCATGGGCGCTGCACGGATAGAGGTCGGCGAGGCGTTCCTGAAGCAGTTTGAACTGGTTCTGGTAATCGCTGGCCTTGGCGCCGTCATCGAGCTCTTGCAGCAACACGATGTCCGGTTGTTCGTCGCGAATCACCCGCGCCACTTCATCGAGGCTGAAGGCCATGTCTTCAGGCGTCGGTTTTTCGTCGTCGCCGGCGGCCAGGTCATTCCAGAACACATAGCGCTTACCCGCCAGGTACTGAACGTTCCAGGTCATCACTTTCAACGCCTGGCCGGGCACCAGTGTCGGTGCTTGAGCGTTGCAACTGACGGGCAAAACTTCCTTGGCTTCGGGGCGCCAGGTCAGGCTGTAGATCAGCAAGGCAATCAGGCCGATTGCTATCAACAGGCCCAGCAGGGTGTAGCGCAGTAGTCGGGTCATGGCTCGGCTTATAGCGTTACAAAAGATGGATCCGAGCATAACCGAGAGCCGGGCCGAAGCCCACGATCAGAGCGGCCGGTCGATTTTCTCGGGAACGTCGCTGATCAGCATGAACAAACGGAACAACACCACGCTGGTGAACAGTTGCAGGAAGCTGTGGGCGCTGTCGATCAGCAGGGAAATCACCGGGTTCTGCGGTTCCGGATACACGTTGAGCGTCACACCCTTGAGTACCCACAACGGGCCCATCACACACAGGATGCACACCAGAATCCGCAGGAAATGACCGCGGGTCAGGCGCAGGCTTTCCTTCATTGCCGCCAGCGGCGCCAGGCCGCGCAGCACCAGCAGGTATTCGCTGAACGCCAACGTCACCATCAGCCAGATGCCCGGCAGGAAGTACAACGACAGGCCGAGCAGGATCATCAATGTATTGAGCGCCGTGAGCAGGGCGAAGCGCGGCCACAGGTACGCGGACCTCGCCAGCAGGTCACGGTTGCGCGGCGATTCGCCACGGCTGCGCGCGTCGAGAAACAGGATCAGGGCGGCGGTGTATAGCGGGTACACCAGCAGGCCGACGATCACGCTGACGCCGGGAAAGCTGTCCGGCACGGTGTTGTGGTCGACCACTTGTTGCAGCAGCGCTTCGAAAATCACCAGCGGCAGGCACAGCCGCACGATCTGGCTCAGATTGCGCTTAAAGAAATACAGCGAGTCACGCAGTACATCGAACGGATTCATCAGTCGGTATCGCAGGTTGAAAGCAGTGGCCCACTTTAACCGATGCAGCGCGTCGGGGCGCAAACGTAAACGTTCGGTAAAGGTCATTGAAACAACTTGTTTCAGCCTCCATTAAGGTCGAGCGCCGTATCCTCCCTGGAGAAGGTCAACGATTTCCCCGGCAATCTACGAGGTCGCCATGAACACTGAAGAACAAACCCTGATCGATGGACTGTTTTCCCGGCTGCAACAGGCCGAAACGGAAGCAGCCCCGCGCGATGCCCTGGCCGAGGCGCGGATCAAGGAACATCTGGCTCGCCAACCCGCGGCGGGCTACTTCATGACCCAGGCGATTCTGGTGCAAGAGGCAGCGATCAAGAGCCTCGACGCACAGAACAAGCAACTCACCGAGCAAATCCAGCAATTGCAGGCCGAACTGCAATCGGCCAAGTCCCAGGCACCTGCTCCGGCGCCGAGCAGCGGTGGCTTCCTGTCGAGCATTTTCGGTGGCAGTTCCCGTGAAACGCCTGCGCCAAGTGCACCGCCCTCCAGCGGCGGCTGGCGTGAGCCGGGACGGCCTTCGTTCAACGCGCCGCCGCCACAGCAGAATTTCGGTGCGCCGCCACCGCAGCAGAACTACGCGCCGCAACAGCAGGCGCCGGCGGTTGGCAGCGGTTTCCTCGGCGGCGCGCTGAAAACTGCAGCGGGTGTGGCGGGTGGCGTGATGCTGGCACAAGGCATTAGCAGCCTGTTCCATCACAACCAGCAGCCAGAAGTGGTGGAAGTGATCAAGGAAGAGCCGGCGCAGGTCAACGACCACGGCGGTGACAACGGCTGGGGCGATGACCAGCGCGTGGCTGACAACTCCCAAGACTATGCCGACACCGACTACAACGATGACAGTTCATCGTTCTTCGGCGGCGACGACGATTCCTTCGTCTGACACGCCATTCGTCCGGAGCGCTGCGGCGCTCCGGGCCGATTATTCGCGGAACAATCCTCCAGGCTGGCATACTGGGCAACTTTTCGGGCCCGGTGCCTGATCCCGCCTGCGCGAAAGAGGATGCACGGTGAAAAAAATTGCAGTGTTCGCCGATGTCCAGAACCTCTACTACACCGTGCGTCAGGCCTATGGTTGCCACTTCAACTACGCCGCGCTGTGGGCTGACATCAGCAAGCAGGGCGATATCGTCGAAGCCTATGCCTACGCGATCGATCGCGGCGACAGCAAACAGCAGCAGTTCCAGCAGATCCTGCGCAACCTCGGCTTCACCGTGAAGCTCAAACCCTACATCCAGCGCAGCGACGGCTCGGCCAAGGGCGACTGGGACGTGGGCATCACCCTCGACATCATGGACGCCGCCGATCACGTCGACGAAGTGGTGCTGGCCTCCGGTGACGGTGATTTCGACATGTTGCTGGAACGCATCATCGCCAAGCACGGCGTACAAGCGGTGGCCTACGGCGTACCGGGCCTGACGGCCAACTCGCTGATCCGCGCCGCCAGCCGCTACGTGCCGATCGAAGGCGCGTTGCTGCTCAAGAATTGATTTTTACGGAGTTGAAACAGGTTTGGAACGCATAGCAGTCATCGACTTTGAAACCACCGGGATCTCCCCGAGCAGCAGCTGCCGGGCCACGGAAATTGCCGTGGTGATCCTTGAACAGGGGCGCATCGTCGAGCGTTACCAAAGCCTGATGAACGCCGGCGTGCGCGTCCCGGCCTTCATCGAACAACTCACCGGCATCAGCAACGCCATGCTGCGCACCGCGCCATCGGCGGAACAGGTGATGAACGAGGTCAACGAATTCGTCGGCACCACGCCGCTGCTGGCGCACAACGCCGCGTTCGACCAGAAGTTCTGGGACTTTGAACTGGGGCGGATCAAGCGTACGCGGTTGCAGAATTTTGCCTGCTCGCTGCTACTGGCCCGTCGGCTGATGCCGGCTGCGCCGAATCACAAACTCGGCACCCTCACCACCTTCGCCCAATTGCCCGACACGGGTAAAGCTCACCGGGCGATGGCTGACGCCGAGATGGCGGCCAACCTGACGGCGCATCTGGCGCAGGAGTTGCGACAGAAGCACGGGTTGCGCGAGTTGTCCCATGATTTGTTGGTCAGCCTGCAGAAAGTGCCGGCGGCCAAAATCAATGAGCATCTCAAGCGCCATCGCGGGTTTTAAACGCACCGAAAACCCCTGTAGGAGCCGGCTTGCCGGCGATGGCGGTTTATCAGTCGACATCAATGTTGAATGATGAATTGCTATCGCCAGCAAGCTGGCTCCTACAAGGACCGTGTTGGATCAGGGCTTTCCATTGCCTTCCAACTGCCCCAACGGTACGCGCTTCTCTATTGCGCTCGACAATACGATCGACGTCTTGCTGAACCCGAACGTGGCAATCCGGTTGATCAGCTCTTCCAGTTCCGGCATCGAGCCCACCGCCGCTTGCATGATCACGCACGGATCACCCGTCACCCGGTGGCACTCCGTCAGCTGTGGGATTTTGATCAGGTCGTCGTAGGCTTTCTGATTACCGTGCTGGTTCAGCCGCAGTTCGATCACGCATTGAATCGGCAGCCCCAGCTTGGCCATATCGACTTTCGCCTGATAACCGGTAATCACCCCACTGGCCTCAAGTTTGGCCACGCGCTCGGCCACGGCCGGGGCGGACAGGTTGACCTTGCGCGCGAGGTCGGCGTAGGACGCACGACCGTTTTCCAGCAGGGCGCTGAGGAGCATGCGGTCGTATTTGTCCATGAGCGAATTCCTGAAAAATGACTGACTTTCGAAAGCATGGTTTATAGCGCTGATCTCCGTGATTTGAAAAGTGTACCGGCGCTATAAACAGGTTTTGTAACTTATTTTCTGCTGTTCGCCTTTCTAGAATAGCTGTTCATTTGTCCTTGCCTGCGAGCTGCCCCCATGCCTGGCCTCCGTCGTTTTCCCTTGCCGTTGATCGCTGCCTTTTTCGCCTTGTACGTGATTTGGGGCTCGACTTACCTGGTGATCCGTATCGGCGTGGAGTATTGGCCGCCCTTGTTGCTCGCCGGTATTCGCTTCGTCATCGCCGGCACGTTGATGTACGCGTTCCTGCGCTGGCGCGGGGCGCCGGCACCGACCTGGGCGCAGTGGAAAGCGGCGGGGATCATCGGGATTTTGCTGCTGGCGTGCGGTAACGGTGGGGTCAGTGTGGCGGAACACATGGGTGTCGCTTCCGGCGTCGCGGCATTGGCGGTGGCGACGGTGCCGTTGTTTACCTTGCTCTGCGGCTATTTCTGGGGCGCGCGTAATACTCGTCTTGAATGGGCGGGGATTGTGCTCGGGCTGATCGGCATCGCCATGCTCAACCTCGGTTCCAACCTGCAATCGAGCCCGCTGGGTGCGATGTTGCTGATCTTTGCGGCGGCGGCCTGGGCGTTCGGTTCAGTCTGGAGCAAACACTTGCCGTTGCCCCAGGGCGCGATGGCCAGTGCCGTGGAAATGCTGGTGGGCGGCGTGGCGTTGCTGATCGGCAGTGCGATGAGTGGTGAACATCTGGAAGCCATGCCACCGATTGAAGGATGGGCGGCGCTGGCCTACCTGACCTTCTTCGGTTCGATCATCGCCTTCAACGCCTACATGTACCTGCTGAAAAACGTGCGGCCGGCAGCGGCCACCAGTTATGCCTACGTCAACCCAGCGGTGGCGGTGTTGCTGGGGATCGTGTTTGTCGGCGAGACCATCGGCATCGAAGAAGCCCTGGCCATGCTGGTGATCATCAGTGCCGTGGTGTTGATCGGTTTGCCGCAGTGGCGCCGGACGCCGGAACGACCTGCTGCGGTGGTGCAGACAGAATCGAGTGTGAATTAGGGTAAACTGCGCGCCATTGCACACTTGTTTCGCACAACCGCGCTGAATTTTCCTACGGTAATCCCATGACTTTCGCCACCCTTGGCCTGATCGAACCCTTGCTGCGCTCTCTCGAGACGCTCGGCTACCAGACCCCGACGCCGGTTCAGGCGCAAGCCATTCCGGCGGTGCTGGCCGGTCGCGACCTGATGGCCGCCGCCCAGACCGGCACCGGCAAGACCGCCGGTTTCGCGTTGCCGCTGCTGCAATTGCTGGCCATGGAAGGGCCGAAAGTCACCGCCAACTCGGTGCGCGCATTGATTCTGGTGCCGACCCGCGAACTGGCCGAGCAGGTTCACGAAGCCGTGCGTCAGTACGCTGAGAACCTGCCACTGAGCACTTATGCGGTGTACGGCGGCGTCAGCATCAACCCGCAAATGATGAAGCTGCGCAAAGGGGTCGACCTGTTGGTGGCAACACCGGGCCGTCTGCTCGATCTGTTCCGCCAGAACGCGCTGAAGTTCAACCAGTTGCAAGCCCTGGTGCTGGACGAAGCCGATCGCATGCTCGACCTGGGCTTTTCCGAGGAGTTGGGGAACATTTACCGCGTGCTGCCGAAGAAACGTCAGACGCTGCTGTTCTCCGCGACCTTCTCCGATGCGATTCGCCTGCTGGCCGGGCAAATGCTCAATGACCCGCTGAGCATCGAAGTCAGCCCGCGCAACGTTGCTGCCAACACCGTTAAACAGTGGGTGGTGACGGTGGACAAGAAGCGCAAGCCGGAGCTGTTCATCCACCTGCTGCGCAAGGGCAAGTGGAAGCAGGTGCTGGTATTCGCCAAGACCCGCAACGGCGTGGACGCGCTGGTGGAAAAACTCCAGGGCCTGGGCATCAACGCCGACGGCATCCATGGCGACAAACCTCAGGCTACGCGTCAACGTGCGCTGGACCGTTTCAAGGCCAGTGAAGTACAGATCCTGGTGGCCACCGACGTCGCGGCCCGTGGTCTGGACATTGAAGATTTGCCATTGGTGGTCAATTTCGACCTGCCGATCGTGGCAGAGGACTACATCCACCGCATCGGTCGTACCGGCCGTGCGGGTGCCACCGGGCAGGCTATTTCGCTGGTGTGCGCCGATGAAGTGAATTTGCTGTCGGCCATTGAGACGTTGACGCGTCAGACGTTGCCTCGGCAGATGGAACACGATTTCGAACCTGAGCACCGCGTGCCGGACACCGATGCCAGCGGGCAGGTGGTGAAGAAGCCGAAAAAACCGAAGAAGCCGAAGACGTCCAGCGGCGGTAAGCGCAATTTGGGTAAGTGGGTCGAGAGCGGGGATGCTTCGGCGCCGGAGCCTTCTATCAAGCCTGTGCGTAAGGTGCCGGTGTTTAATACTGGGCCGCGTAAGCGTAAGCCTTGATTGGTTGCGGCGGCTGTTAGGCCGCCTTCGCGGGCAAGCCTCGCTCCTACAGGATTTACGTCGAACCTGTAGGAGCGAGGCTTGCCCGCGAAGGGCGCAACTCGGTCTCAAGACGTGCGCTTGAGCCACTCCACCATCCCCAACCCCGCCGCTCGCCCACTGGCGAAACACGCGGTCAGCAGATAACCGCCGGTCGGCGCTTCCCAATCCAGCATTTCCCCCGCGCAGAACACGCCAGGCAACTGCTTGAGCATCAAACGTTCATTCATCGCCTCGAACATCACGCCACCGGCAGTGCTGATGGCCTCGTCCAGTGGACGGGTTTTCACCAATGTCAGCGGCAACGCCTTGATCGCTTTAGCCAGCAACGCCGGATCGGCGAAGCATTCTGCCGGCGTCAATTCGCGCAGCAGCGCCGCTTTCGCGCCATCTATCCCGAGCTGACTGTGCAGATGTTTGGACATTGAACGAGACCCGCGCGGTTTGCTCAGCGCCGCCTGAACTTTATCCACAGGCCGGCCCGGCAACAGGTCGAGGTGAATGGTCGCCGAGCCCTGCTGATTGATCGCTTCGCGGATGGGCGCCGACAGGGCGTAGATCAAACTGCCTTCAATCCCGGTGGCCGTGATCACACATTCGCCGAGCCGAGGGATGTCGTCATTGAGACCGATCGCGATATTTTTCAGCGGTGCGCCGGCGAATTTGCTGACGATCAATTCGCTCCAGGCCTGCACCTCGAAGCCGCAATTACTCGGTTGCAGCGGCGCCAGTCCTACGCCGTGCTGCTCCAGTGGCAGCATCCACGCGCCATCCGAACCCAGGCGCGACCAACTGCCGCCACCGAGGGCGAGCAGCGTTGCTTCGGGCTTCAGGGTTTTTTCACCCTCAGGACTTTCAACACGCAATCCACCGTTGTTATCCCAGCCGAGCCAACGATGGCGGGTGTGGATAACTACGCCGGCCTCTCGCAGGCGTTTGAGCCAGGCGCGCAACAGCGGCGCGGCTTTCATGTCGGTCGGAAACACCCGGCCGGAGCTGCCGACAAAGGTTTCGATGCCCAGGTCATGAATCCACTGGCACAGCGCCTCGGCACCAAAGGCTCGCAGCAGCGGTGCAATCTGCGGTGCGCGCTCGGCGTAGCGCGAGAGGAATGCCGGGTAGGCTTCGGAATGGGTGATGTTCATGCCGCCCACGCCAGCGAGGAGAAATTTCCTGCCTACCGAAGGCATGCCGTCGTACAGATCGACCTTGATTCCGGCCTGGCTCAACACTTCGGCCGCCATCAGGCCGGCGGGGCCGCCGCCGATGATGGCGACTTTAGGGGGGAGGGCGGCGGAAGATTGGGTCATGGTGTGCGCTGCGGTTCGGCGGAATAAGCCGGGCATTCTACCAGCCCAGATCCCTGTGGGAGCGGGCTTGCTCGCGAAAGCGATTTAACATTCAACACAAATATCGACTGATCCACCGCTTTCGCGAGCAAGCCCGCTCCCACAGGGGATTTATGTCGGGTTGAAGAGTTGGTTAAAAAACAACCACCCCTTTGCAGGCTATATGCAGCATGGCCTGTAGGCCCTTTCACTCAGGTTATCCACAGGCAGTTCCACAGGCATTGTGGGTAAAGGCGCACACCTCAATGACAACCTGATGACGCCCACACCCGCTGCGCGCTGTGATGCAGGATGCCGTGACGCCGCGCCAGCGCCTTGCGGTCCTTGCTGTAGCCGCCGCCAATAACCCCGACCACCGGAATATCCCGCCCGAGGCAATGGCGCATCACGCTTTCATCCCGCGCGGCCACGCCTTCGTCTGTCAGCTTCAGGTAACCGAGCGCGTCGTCCTTATGCACATCGACACCGGCGTCGTACAGCACCAGGTCCGGCTGGTAGAGCGGCAGCAAATAATTCAGCGCGTCGTCGACGACCTTCAGGTATTCGACATCGCCCATGCCCTTGGGCAGCGGGATGTCCCAGTCACTTTCGGCCTTGCGTGCAGGAAAGTTCTTCTCGCAGTGCAGGGAAACGGTCACCGCGTCCGGGGTGTTGTGCAGAATCCGTGCAGTCCCGTCGCCCTGATGCACGTCGCAATCGAAGATCAGCACCCGATTCACACGACCGCTTTCCAGCAGGTAATGGCTGATCACCGCCAGGTCGTTAAAGATGCAGAACCCTGCCGGGTAGTCGTAATGCGCGTGATGCGTGCCGCCGGCCAAGTGACAGGCCAATCCATGCTCCAGCGCCTGTTCTGCCGCCAGTAGCGAACCGCCGACCGCCCGCACCGTGCGCCGGGCCAGGGCTTCGTTCCACGGCAGGCCAAGACGCCGCTGGTCTTCGCGGGACAACTCGCCGCTCATGTAGCGCTCGATATAGGCAGCGTCATGTGCGAGGGCGAGAATTTCCGGCGGGCAGAGTTCCGGGCGCAGCAGGTCGGCGTCCCGGGTCAGCCCGCTGTCCACCAGGTGATCGCGCAGCAGGCGAAACTTGTCCATGGGGAAGCGGTGGTCCGCCGGGAACTCGGGGCTGTAGTCTTCGTGGTAAATCAATGGCAGCGGCATGACGGGCTTTTATGAGTACGGCGTGTAGGAATGAGTGAACGATCCTACCAGCGATGTAGACTTGCGGCATGGAAACGGAGGGGCACGATGGAGCCGATACTGGAACTCGAGAGCGCGCGACTGCTGTTGCGGCAGTGGCGTGACGAGGATTTGCCGGCGTTTGCGGCGATGTGCGCCGATCCACAGGTGATGCGTTATTTCCCGGCGCCCTTGAGTCGGCTGGAAAGTGCTTCGCTGATCGGGCGGATTCGTGGGCATTTCGCCGAGCATGGTTTCGGCCTCTGGGCGCTGGAGCGCAAGGACACCGGTGCATTCATCGGTTTTACCGGGCTCGGCGTGGTCGGTTTCGACGCGCCTTTCACGCCGGCCATCGAGATCGGCTGGCGCCTGGCCCGTGAACACTGGGGCTTGGGTTACGCCAGTGAGGCGGCGTGGACCGCTCTGCGCTGCGGGTTTGACCGGTTGGCGCTGCAAGAGGTCGTGTCCTTCACCACGGAAACCAACACGCCATCGCAGAAAGTCATGCAGGCCATCGGTATGCACCATGATTCAGCCGGTGACTTCGACCACCCGAAACTCGCGGTCGATCATCCTCTGCGTCACCATGTGCTGTACCGCATCACCCGTGAACAATGGCTGCAAACCTTGCATGGATAAGACGGCCCGGACGTTTACAATGGCGCCAATGATGGCCCTGGCCGGAAACTGAATCGACCGCCGCAGCCAAGACTGCGCGGCATTGCGATGTGTGAGGAGAGTCTGAATGAGCCAAGTGTTGGATGATCTGGTCGATTTGCTGACCCTGGAACCGATCGAAGAAAACCTGTTCCGTGGCCGCAGCCAGGACCTGGGCTTTCGTCAGTTGTTCGGCGGCCAGGTGATCGGTCAGTCCCTGTCGGCGGCCAGCCAGACTGTCGAAGTCGCGCGTCATGTGCATTCGATGCACGGTTATTTCCTGCGTCCGGGCGATTCCACGTTGCCCGTGGTGTATCAGGTTGATCGGGTTCGCGACGGCGGCAGTTTCAGCACGCGTCGGGTCACGGCGATCCAGAAGGGCAACCCGATCTTCACGTGCAGCGCATCGTTCCAATATGACGAAAAAGGCTTCGAGCATCAGGGCCAGATGCCGACGGTGGTCGGGCCGGAAAACCTGCCCTCGGAACTGGAGCTGACCCATCAGCGCGCGCACCTGATCCCCGAGCACATGCGTGAAAAACTGCTGTGCCCGAAGCCGATCGAATTCCGCCCGGTCACCGAGAAAGATCCCTACAACCCGCAGCCATCCGATCCGGTCAAGTACGTCTGGTTTCGCGCCGACGGCGCGCTGGCCGACTCCCCGGCGCTGCACAAATACCTGCTGGCCTACGCGTCGGACTTCAATCTGCTGACCACCTCGATGTTGCCCCATGGCAAGTCGGTCTGGCAGAAAGACATGCAGGTCGCCAGCCTCGATCACGCGCTGTGGTTCCATGCGGATCTGCGTGCCGATGACTGGTTGCTGTACGCGATGGACAGCCCGTGGGCCGGCAATTCCCGTGGGTTCAGCCGTGGCAGCGTGTTCAATCGCGCCGGGCAACTGGTGGCGTCGGTCACTCAGGAAGGCCTGATCCGTCACCGCAAGGATTGGGCATGAGCCTGGCCGAGGTGCGGCACTGGGTGTTCGACATGGACGGCACCCTGACGGTGGCCGTGCATGACTTCGCGGCGATTCGCGTGGCGCTGGCGATCCCGGCCGAAGACGACATCCTGACCCACCTCGCCGCGCTGCCGGCCGCTGAAGCCGCGGCCAAACATGCATGGTTGCTGGAGCATGAACGGGATCTGGCGCTGGGTTCGAAACCGGCGCCGGGTGCTGTGGAACTGGTGCGCGAGTTGGCGGGGCGCGGTTATCGCCTGGGCATTCTTACGCGCAATGCTCGGGAGTTGGCGCATGTGACGCTGGAAGCCATTGGCCTGGCGGACTGCTTCGCGGTGGAGGATGTGCTGGGGCGTGATGAAGCGCCGCCCAAGCCGCACCCCGGTGGTTTGTTGAAATTGGCCGAGGCCTGGAACGTGCCGGCGAGCGAGATGGTGATGGTCGGTGATTACCGGTTTGATCTGGATTGCGGAAGAGCGGCGGGGGCGCGGACGGTGTTGGTGAACTTGCCGGATAACCCGTGGCCGGAGCTGACCGATTGGCATGCGGCGGATTGCGTGGCGTTGCGGGAAATGTTGTTGGCTTGAGGGACCCTTCGCGGGCAAGCCTCGCTCCTACAGGCGCATGCAAAACCTCGTAGGAGCGAGGCTTGCCCGCGAAGGCGTCATCACTGCCCGAACAACACTTTCTGCCCCTCCGGCGACGTAAACATCCCATCCCCGTTATGCCCAACCCCGGGCACTTCGATCAATTGCTGATTGAATCCTTGCGGATGGCTACGCTTCAAAAACTCAAAATAATTGTGCCCGCGAATCAATCGATTAGCGCCCTGGGCTTTCGCCTCACAACTTTTATCCAGCGCCGGATGGTTCGGATCAATGTCCTGCTGCCCCAGTAGATAAACGATGTCACGCTGAACGTAGTTTTCCTCCAGTTGTGCGGGTGTTTGTCCTTCGGCGTAAGCGGGCAAATCTGACAGGCCGTACTTCCAGCGATTGAACGCCGGGCAGCCGGCGTGACTGAACGCCACTGGCCGCCGCTCATCGAAATACGCGTAGGAAGACGGGTTGGCGATGACGTAGCGCACGTGCACGCCAGCCGCCTTGAGCTCCGGTTGATCGTGACTCAACAACGCATAACGCTGAACCACCTGAGCGCCGCCCGAGTGGCCCGCGATGACGACATCCTTCACATCCGGAAACTGTCGACGATCGCCGAGCCGGGCGATGATCTGGTCGAGTGCCGCGTAGGAACTCAGCGCAAACGGAGCGGTGGATAAACCGCCGGCCATCCAGTCATTGCCCTGCCAACGCAACACGGTGTCGGCGACGGGATGGAGTGCCACGTCGGTTTCATTGAGAAATTGCGGAGCGATCACCAACGTATTGGCGCTTTGCCCGGCTTGTTCTGCCGCCCGCTCGGCACTCTGGCGGTAAGTTTCAGCATTGCGCAACCGACCGTGGATGATGATCAGCACGCGCTCGATTTTCGCCGGCGCCGGGCCGATGCCCACCGCCATCTCACCTTCTTTCAACAAGAGTCGGCCGGGGCTGATCTCCTTGACCCCATGCTCGGCAGCCTGGGTACAGGTGCAAGTAAACAACAACATCAACAACCACTTTTTCATTTACAGATTTTTCGCCGCAAAGGTATCGCACTGGCCCACCTGGCCTTGCGCAAATCCGGTTTTGAACCAGCGCACCCTTTGCGCCGACGTGCCATGGGTAAACGAGTCCGGCACCACGCGACCCTGGCCTTGCTGCTGCAAGCGGTCGTCGCCGATGGCGTTGGCGGCATTCAAGGCTTCTTCGATGTCGCCCGGCTCCAGCCAGTTCAGGCGTTGCTGTGCATTGTTGGCCCAGACACCCGCGAGGCAGTCCGCTTGCAGTTCCTGACGCACCAGCAAGCCACCGTCGCCTTCCATTTGCCGGCCTTGCTGACGGGCGGCCTGAATTTTCGCGGAAACGCCGAGCAAGGTCTGAACATGGTGTCCGACTTCGTGAGCGATCACGTAGGCCTGAGCGAAATCACCCGCAGCGGCAAAGCGTTGCGACATTTCCTGGAAGAAACTCATGTCCAGGTAAACCTTCTGGTCTGCTGGGCAGTAGAACGGACCGGTCGCCGAGGTGGCCAGGCCGCACGCCGAGTTCACCCGGTTGCTGAACAGCACCAGCGTAGGATCTTTATACTGTCGGCCGGCCTGCTGGAAAATCTGGCCCCAGGTGTCTTCGGTGTCACCGAGGATCGAACGGACGAATTCCGCCCCTTCATCATTGGCTGGCGGTGCCTTGCGGGTTTGCGTCGGTGCCGGTGCCGATTGCTCGGTCATCTGCCCGGTGAGTTGGCCGAGGATCTGCAACGGGTCCTGGCCGGTGATCCAGCCGATCCCGACAATCAGAATGATCGCGGTCAGGCTCAGGCCCTTGCCGCCACCAAAACGCATCCCGCCGCCGCCACCACCGCCGACATCATCACCACGGGCATCGACCACGTTGTCGCTGCGTCGGCCTTTTTTCCATAGCATGTGGGAATCCTCTGATTATCGTGGGGATGAGTGTTGCTGGTGAGTGGGAGCGGCGCCAGTCCGGTCGTCCGGCTTTTATGCGGGCGGGAACATTACTGAGTGTATTGAACATGGATAGCCCATCGAATTCCGTCAGGTGATGGGTTTTTTATGACGTCAGGGCGAACGCCCGATGACTTGTAGGAGCCAGCTTGCTGGCGATAGCGTCCGTGAGATCGCCATCGCCGGCAAGCCGGCTCCTACGAAAAGCAGTTCTGTGCTTACCGGTCGAACGCATCCCACACTGGCGCAAAGTCAGGGCTGACCAGTCGTTCGCGTTTCGACAACCCGGCAATCAACGCCCGGTCTTCGTCATTGAGCTGGACGTCCAGCGAGGCCAGGTTGGCCAGTTGATTAGCCTCGCTGCTGGCCTTGGGAATCGCCGCAACGTTCGGTTGATCAAGCAGCCATTTGAGTGCCACTTGTGTTGGCAGAACCCCGTGTCTGGCGGCGATCTGCTGGATTTGCGGGATGTCCGAGACCTTGTTGCGGGCCAGCGGCGAGTAGGCCGTCAGTGCCAGGTCATGTTGACGGGCGTAGTCCAGCAGCGCGTTTTGTCCGAGCAACACGTGGTATTCAACCTGAATGGCTGACAGCGGCGCGCCCAGTTCTTCGACGACTTTACGCAGCAGCGGCAGCGGAAAATTCGCCACGCCGATGTTGCGCGCCAAGCCTTGCTCCTTGAATGACACCAGGGTTTCGATCGTGCGTGGCAGGTCCCAATCGGTGGTCGGCCAGTGGATCATGAACAGGTCAACGTAATCGCTGCGCAAGGCCTTGAGGCTGCGGTCCATGGAATGGCGCATGGCATCGGGTTGCAGTTGATCCCACCAGACTTTGGTGGTGACGTGGATCTGCTCGCGAGGCGTAGGACTGTTCGCCAGCGCCTGACCGACGGCCTCTTCGTTGTTGTAGGCGGCAGCGGTGTCGATGTGCCGATAACCCAACTTCAACGCCTGTTCAACGGCTTGTGTGCATTCTTCGCCGAGCATCGGCCAGGTGCCGAGGCCGAGTTTGGGCATGTTCAAACCCTGTGCATTAACGATGCGCTGCATGGTCGATCTCCTGTTCGTAAGCAGTGATGCCGGCGATATGTCGCGCGGCGATGTAGCCGAACGTCAGCGCCGGGCCGAGATTAATGCCGCCGGCGGGGTAATGCCCGCCCATGATGCTGGCCATGTCGCCGCCCGCGGCGTACAGCCCGGTGATGGCTTGGCCGGATTCGCCGAGGACCTGGGCGTGTTGATTGACCTTGAGCCCGGCGAAGGTGCCGAAGCAGCCGGGCTGGACCTTCACCGCGTAAAACGGCCCTTGCTCGATGGGGGCGACGCACGGGTTGGGTTGCTGCAAGGCGTCACCTTGTTTGCGGTTGTAAGGCGTCGAACCGCGGCCAAACAAGGGGTCTTCACTGTTGCGCGCATGCTGGTTGTAGTCCGCCACAGTGCTGCGCAAGCCGTTTGGGTCGATGCCGCAGGCGTGGGCCAATTCCTCGATCGTGTTGCCGGTTTTCAGATAGCCGCTGCGGATAAAGGATGACAACGGAACCGGAAACGGCCGAGAGATGCCCAGCCCATATCGGCGTTGAAAACCATGGGTGCAAATCAGCCAGGAGGCAACCTCTTCGCCGGCAGGCGCAGCGGCAACCATGGCCGTTACATAGTCGTAGTAGCCGTTCGCTTCATTGACGAAGCGCTGGCCGTTGCTCAGTACGCCGATGATCCCCGGTTTGCCCCGTTCGATGATGTGCGGGAAGTGACCGATGCTGCCATCCCTGTGTGGCACTTGCGAAACCGGCGCCCACGCTACGGGAGAGGCCATGTCGGTTTTGACCCGGGCCCCGGCGCTTTCGCCCAGGCGCAAACCGTCACCGGCCACGCCGAGGGGGGGCAGCGCCCAGTGTTCGTTGCCGGTCGGTGTGCGCGGGAACAGTGCCTTGCGCCGCTCGATGTCATTGGCAAACCCACCGGCCGCGAGCACCACAGCCTTACGCGCATGGATGCGGACCTTGCCCTTGGCGGTGCTCACCAGCGCGCCCCGGACCTGATCGCCTTCGCGAAGCAACTCACTGACAGGCGCTGATTCCCAGAGCAGTACGCCAAGGTCTTCGGCAGATTTTGCCAGGCGTGCGACCAGCGCCACGCCGTTGACCAGTTGCATCGCCCGGCCATGCACAATGAGGTCGAGCAGGTGCCGGGTGAAGCGCCGGGTGACGTGCCACGCGGCGGGCACCGAACGGGTCAGGTTGAGAAACGCGGCCAGGTCCGCCCCCGCCATGATTGGCATGCCCATGAACGAAGTTTCCCGCATGGTTTTGCGAAGACGCCTCAGCAGCGTGCCGACTTTTCGCCCGTCATAGGGCGCAGCAATCACCGAACGTCCGCCCGTTCCGGCACCGGGCGTATCGCCATGTATGTCGGCGATGGCATTGCCATCGGCGAATTGCAGCGAGGTGTGCTGTTCGAAAAAGGCGACCATCCGTGGGCCCGCCTCAAGGAATGCATCGATCATTGCCTGTTCGTAGCGTTCACCGAGTTCATGCTTGAGATAGGTGCGCGGCAACTCGACGTCTTCGACGATGCCGGCGCGGCGGGCCAGAGGATTGCACGGCACCCAAGCCCAGCCGCCGGACCACGCCGTGGCTCCGCCGAATACCGGGTCTTTCTCCACCACGATGACTTTCAATCCGTGCCATGCAGCAGTAACCGCTGCCGATAACCCGGCTGCACCGGAGCCGACGACCAAAACATCGCAGTCGATGTCTGGAGAGCTGTGGGATTCGGCAGGCATTGTTTAAAACTCCAGTGCATATTTTTAGAATTTGATTCCAGAAAATATAGCGACGTGAATCCGCTCGGCAACCACTCAGCCGATAAAACGGGCGGTTACCGAACAAGCAGTTCCAGATTTCGCATTAGGCGGTTTGTCTTCTAGAATCGGGCAAATTTCAGGCGGAACCTTCCATGGCCGGCAGTCAGATCGAACGTGTTTTCAGCGTGCTGGAAAGCCTCACCAGTGACCCTCGCGGCCTGCCGATGCAGACGCTGGCAGAGCAATTGGACATCCCTAAAAGCGCGACTCATCGCTTGCTCGCCGAGCTGATTCGGCTGGGTTACGTGCGGCAGAATCCGGATAACCTGCGCTATCACCTGTCGACAAAACTGGTGGCCATGGGGTTCCGTTATCTGTCGGGAAGCGGCGCCGATATCGTGCAGCCAGTGCTTGATCGCCTGGCCCAGGAAACCGGCGAACTGGTGCGCCTCGGGGTCATCGAGGGCGAGCGTCAAACCTGGATCGCCAAGTCCCAGGGCGCCCGCTCCGGTCTGCGTTACGACCCGGACATGGGCCGTGATGCGCCGCTGTTTTACACGGCGTCGGGCCATGCGTGGCTGGCGTGCATGAGCGATGCCGAAGCATTGTCGCTGGTGGAACGCCAGGGCGGCGAGCGGCCAAAAGACCTCGGGCCGAACGCGCCGCGCTCCAACATTGAATTGCTCGAGCGCCTGCGTCTGGCTCGGGAGCAGGGCTACGCCTGGGTTGAAGAGAGCTCGGCCGTGGGCACTTCGGCGATTGCGGCGGTGGTGCGTCACCCGAGCGATGGGCGAGTGATTGGTGTGCTGAGTATTGCCGGGCCGAGCGCGCGGATGCCGGGTGCGCGGCTGCATGAGTTGGCGCCGCTGTTGTTGAGATTTGCCGAAGAGTTGTCGGCGGCGAGTCTGGCGTCAGAATTCTTCAGTTAACCACCGCCGCACAGGTAACCCTGTGGGAGCGGGCTTGCTCGCGAATGCGGTCTATCAGCGCATAAATGCTGCGACTGACACACCGCATTCGCGAGCAAGCCCGCTCCCACATGGATCTTTGTTCGCCGGAAAGTTGTGCGTTGTTCGCACGCTTTCGTGAATCGCTTGTGTAAGAATCTGGAACCAGGTTCTAAATTGTTGAGGGTCAATCAACAATAATCACAAGAGGACCGCACCATGACTTCGCCCGTTCGCATCGCCCTGATCGGTGCCGGCAACATGGGCCAGCAGCATTACCGGCATCTGCACACCCTGAAGGACGCGACTCTGTGCGCGGTAGCCGATCCTGGCCCGCAAGCGGCAGGCCTCGCCGCCGAATGGGGCGTGGGGTATTTCTCCGATCACCGTCAGATGCTGGAGCAGGTGAAGCCGGACGCGGTCATCGTGGCCAACCCGAACACGCTGCACGTCAGCACCGCACTCGATTGCCTGGCTGCCGGCGTGCCGGTCCTGCTGGAAAAACCGGTCGGCGTGCACCTGGATGAGGCGCGCGAGTTGGTGGCTGCCTCGAAAGCCACCGGCGTCCCGGTGCTGGTCGGCCATCATCGTCGGCACAATCCACTGATCGTCCGCGCCCGCGAACTGGTGCAAAGCGGTGCTTTGGGACGGCTGACGACGGTGACCGCGCTCTGGCAATTGCGCAAACCCGACAGTTATTTCGAAACGCCGTGGCGCCGCGAACCAGGCGCGGGAATGTTGCTGACCAACCTGATCCATGACCTCGATCTGCTGCGTCATCTGTGCGGCGAAGTGCGGCAGGTTCAAGCGATCACCAGCAATGCCGTGCGCGGGTTTGCCAACGAGGATTGTGCGGCGGTGTTGCTGCAATTCGACAACGGCGCATTGGGCAGCCTGACCGGTTCCGACGCGGTGGCGGCGCCCTGGAGTTGGGAGCTGGATTCCGGGGAGAACCCGGTGTATCCGCGTCAGGCGGATCAGCCGTGTTACTTGTTGGCCGGTACCGGCGGCGCGTTGAGCATTCCGCAACTCAAGCGCTGGCATTACGCCGACGCTGATGGGGGATGGCATCAACCCTTGTTGCCGATGCAGGAAAGCGTCAGCTCCGATGAAGCCCTGGGTTTGCAGTTGCAGCATTTCGTGCGCGTGGTGCGTCGGGAAGTCGAACCGTTGGTCAGCGCTGCCGATGCGGCACGCACACTGGCGTTGATCGAAGCCATCCGCGAAGCCGCCGAAACCGGTCGCGCCTGCACCCCGGTGGTGATCGAGGAATGAACATGAGTGAACGGATCTTTTCCCTGGCCAGTCTGACGGTACTGGAATTGTCACCGCCGCAGATGGTGGACGTCGCGGCACGTGCCGGGTACAGCCACGTGGGACTGCGCCTTGAGCCGGCGACACCCGAAGAACATCACTTTGCGCTGGTAGCCGATGTCGGTTTGCGGCGTGAGACGCTGACGCGGCTGCGCGATACCGGTATTCGTGTGCTGGATGTTGAAATCCTGCGTCTTAAACCGGACACCGTCGTCGCCGACTTCGAGAAAATTCTGGCAGTCGGTGCGGAGTTTGGTGCCAGTGAATTGCTGGTGGCGGGTAATGATTCTGACGAGCAACGGCTGACGGAAAACTTCGCCCGGCTTTGTGATCTGGCGGCGCCTTACGGACTGCACCCGCACCTGGAGTTCATGCCCTGGACTGATGCGCGCAATCTTGAACAAGCGGTGCGCATTGTCGAAAACGCTGATCGTGAAAACGGCGCGGTATTGGTTGATGCTTTCCATTTCGACCGTTCGGGTTCGCGGCTGGAAGATCTGGCCAAAGTCGCCCCGTCACGGTTACGGTATACGCAGTTGTGCGATGTGGCGGGGCCGCGACCGACAGACATGGCGGAGATTTTGCGTCAGGCCCGCAACGAGCGACGTTTTCCAGGTGATGGCGATTGTGATCTGGCGGGGTTGTTGCAGTGTTTGCCGGCCGATATTCCGCTAAGCCTGGAGATTCCAACGGTGAAGTTGTTGGAGCAGGGCGTGAGCGGGTTGCAGCGGGCGCAGATGGCGCTGGATAAGGCCCGGGAATTGTTGGCGCGGCTTTAAGCGGTGCTACGCACCTATCGCGGGCAAGCCACGCTCCTACAAGGAAAATGGATAACCCTGTAGGAGCGAGGCTCGCCCGCGAAGCTTTTGACTTTCGATGTAAAAAAGGATCCCCAATGACCGTCAGCACCCCGCTCTCCGGCGTAAACCAACCCTTCAAAGGGATTTTGCTGATCGTCTTCGCCACTTTTCTCTTCTCCAGCCATGACGCCTTGTCGAAATACCTTTCGGGGTTCTACCCGATCGTCATGGTGGTGTGGGCCCGGTATGTGGTTCACACCTTGTTGATGGCAGGGATTTTTCTGCCGCAATCCGGGCTGCGAGTCCTACGCACCAAACGGCCGTTGCTGCAGCTGCTGAGGGCGTTGTGCCTGTTGGGCACCAGTCTGTTTTTCACCACCGGCTTGCAGTACATCCCGTTGGCCGAAGCCACCGCGGTCAACTTTCTTGCACCGGTCCTGGTGACTGCGTTGTCGGTGCCACTGCTGCGTGAGCGCGTCACCCGTGGCCAATGGATCGCGGTGATTTGCGGATTTATCGGCGTATTGATCATCGTCCACCCCGGCGGTGATCTGTTCACGCCAGCGGTGCTGCTGCCGCTCTGCTCGGCGCTGTTTTTCTGCTTCTATCAATTGCTCACCCGCAAGCTCAGCAGCGTCGACAGCCCGACCACCAGCAACTTTTTCGCCGGGTTGTGCAACACCCTGGTGATGAGCGCGCTGGTGCCGTTCTTCTGGCAAGTGCCGAGCCTTGGGCATGGATTGATGATGGTGGCGCTGGGTGCGTGCGGGATGACGGCGCACTTGTTTCTGACTCAGGCATTCCGCTACGCCGCCCCTGCGCTGTTGGCGCCGTTCGGCTATTGCCAGATTGTCTTCGCCGGTTTGCTCGGCTGGTTGCTGTTTTCCCACACGCCGACCCTGACCACGGTGGTCGGGATCGCGGTGATTTGCTGCAGTGGTTTGGCGGCGGCCTGGCAGCAAAGCCGTCGCTGAACAGGGTCAGAATCTGAAGCGCACCACCAGGTTTTGCAGGCCGGTCGCCAGTTGCGACAATTCCTGGCTGGTGGCGCTGGTCCGGGTCGAGGCGTCGGCACTTTCCAGCGACAGGTCGCGGATATTCAGCAAATTGCGATCCACCTCGCGGGCCACTTGCGCCTGTTCCTCTGACGCGCTGGCGATCACCAGATTACGTTCATGGATCTGCTCCATGGCCCGGGTGATTTCTGCCAGTGCCAGACCCGCCTGTTCGGCAATCGTCAAGGTATCGGCGACGCGCTGACTGTTGTCGTGCATCGACAGCACCACGCTGTCTGTATCGCCCCGCACCCGGCCAATCATCTGTTCGATTTCGCGGGTCGATTGCTGAGTGCGATGAGCCAGCGCCCGTACTTCATCGGCCACCACTGCAAACCCACGCCCGGCTTCCCCGGCGCGGGCGGCCTCGATGGCTGCATTGAGCGCGAGCAGGTTGGTCTGTTCGGCGATGGCGCGGATCACGTCCAGCACCTTGCCGATTTCCCGGGATTGCTCGGCCAGCGTTTGCACCTGCTGCAGAGCGATGCCGGCATTGCTGCTCATCGCCTGAATCGAATCCAGTGTCTCAATGACCCGCGTCTGGCCCTGGTTGGCTTGCTGCGTGGACAGGCGAGTGCTGTCGGAAGTCGACACCGCGTTACGTGCGACTTCTTCCACCGCGACCGTCATCTCGTTGACGGCCGTGGCGGCTTGCTCGATTTCATTGTGTTGCTGTTGCAGCCGGGCGGAATCCTGCCGAGTGTTCTGATTCATCTGCTGCGCAGCCGCCGCCAATTGCGTCGAGGTGCCGCTGATCAGTTGCAGGGTTTCGCGCAGGCTGGTTTGCATGGCCGACAAGGCCTTGAGCAAACGTGCGGTTTCATCGCTGCCGTGGCTGTGGATCGGTTTGCTCAAGTCCCCGGCGGCGACTTGCTCGGCCACGGCGACGGCCTGACGGATCGGAACGACGATGCTGCGAATCAGCAGCCAGGCCAGGCATAAGGTCAGGAGCGCAACGGCGATCAGCGCACCGATCACGGTGAACTTCACTTGGTTGTAAAGCGTATCGGCCTGGTTGGCCGACAGGCTGACTTCATTGGCGGCAAGGGCCATCAATTCGGCGAACTGGTCACCGGTCTGGGTCGAGTACTCCTGGATTTTGCCGTTGAGCAGCGCGGTCATGTCTTCGCTGCGGTTCTCCCGCGACAGCGCTTCGTATTGCGCCAACGCCTGACGGTAACGGGTGACGGTGGCAACGAACTTTTCGTACGGCTCCCGGTTGTAATCACCGACCAGCGGGGTGAATTTTTCCAGCGTCTCGCCCAGCCAGCCTTGTACTTGATGCAGGCGTGTGACGGTAGCATCGAGCACTTTCGGGTCGCGGTTGAGTGCCATGCGCAGGCTGAGTACGCGAATGCTCAGGACGTAGTCGCGGATTTCACCCAGGTAGCGAACGCTCGGCAGGGAGATGTTTTCCGTGTGCTGGCCGGTGGCGCGGACCTGCGCAACCTGTTTGAGGGCGAACAATCCCTGCAACAGAACCAGCAGGGCGATAACGCCGAAG
This sequence comes from Pseudomonas sp. BF-RE-25, assembly GCF_019956105.1. NCBI lineage: Bacteria > Pseudomonadati > Pseudomonadota > Gammaproteobacteria > Pseudomonadales > Pseudomonadaceae > Pseudomonas > Pseudomonas sp. BF-RE-25. The sequence goes on along the minus strand of NZ_JAHBDB010000001.1, from coordinate 1,736 downwards.
CTGATCACGGCGCGTTTGGCAATGCTCAAGTGACCTGGCGACATGGTGGGTCTCTGTGGTGTTGAGAAAAAAGGGGGCATTCATAAATCCTGCGCATAAAAAAACGCAGGCCCGGGATCAGGCCTGCGTTTGGGGTGTATCAGTTTTCGACTGTAGGAATCTTGCGCGGCGCCATGAAGTACATCCAGGTCAGCGCGATGAAGTACATCGCCGGAATTATGGTGAACAGCACGGTGTAGTTGTTGTTGGTGATGGTCAGGATGTGGCCGACCAACTGGGTCATGAACATCCCGCCAATCGCCGCACACATGCCGCCGAAGCCGAACACCGTACTCATCATGTGTTTAGGCGTGTAGTCCATCACCAGGCTCCAGATGTTCGCGGTCCAGGCCTGGTGTGCACCGATGGCCAGGGATATCGCAAACACCGCCACCCACAGGCTGCTCGAACCGGCGGCCATGACCACGCCGATGATGCAGCAGGCGAACAGGAACATCGACATCAGGCGCGCCTTGATCGGGTTGATCCCGCGACCGATCAGGAACGAGGACAGGATGCCGCCGCCAACGCTGCCGAAGTCGGCGGTGAGGTAGATGATGATCAGCGGGATACCCATCTGGGTCACGTTGATCCCTAGGTTGTATTGCTGATTGAGGAACGGCGGCAGCCAGTACAGGTAGAACCAGAACACCGGCGCGGTGATCGAGTAGGCGAGGGCGAAGGCCCAGGTGCCACGCATGCGCAGGATTTTGGAGAACGGTACGCGGGATTGTTCCGGTTCGACTTCCTTCTGGATGTAGTCCAGTTCCGATTGTTTAACGCTTGGGTGATCTTCCGGGTTGAAGTACTTCAGGCCCCAGAACAGCAGCCAGATACCGCCCAGCGACGCCATGCACAGGAACGCGGCCTGCCAGCCCCACACATGCAGGATCAGCGGCAGCAGCATCGGGGTGAACATCGCACCGACGTTGGTGCCGGCGTTGAAGATGCCGGTGGCCACGGCACGCTCGCCGGCCGGGAACCACAACCGCGTGGTTTTCACGCAAGCCGGGTAGTTGGCGGCTTCGGTCAGTCCGAGGATAAAGCGGCAAACCATGAAGCCGACCGCTGACGTGGCCAGGCCGTGGGCGCCGGTCGCCAGGCTCCAGAGCAGCACCGCGCAGAAGAACACGCGCTTCACGCCGACCCGGTCGATCAGCCGGCCTTGCAGCACGAAACCGATGGCGTAGCCGACCTGGAACCAGAAGTTGATGTTGGCGTAATCCATCGCCGTCCAGCTCATTTCCTTGGCCAGGATCGGCTGCATCACGCCCAGTGCGGCACGGTCGATGTAGTTCAGGGTGGTGGCGAAAAACACCAGCGCCAGCATGCCCCAACGGGTCTTGCCGACGGCCATGGCGCCGCGGATCTTGTCGCCGATGCCACCGACGGCAGGAGTCGTGGAGGAACGCTCCACGGGAGAGCTTTGAGAAGGAGTCATGTAGGCCACCGATTATTTTTATGTGGTGTTCTGAGTCTTGGGTCACCGAGACCGATGGTTGTGACCGGACTCAATGTGTAGTGGATGGTGGGCAGTGGACGAAAAATCGTCAATTCGCCAAAGGCCATTGTGTTCGATAATCGCACGGAAAACTAACCGGATAGTACACTTTGAATTGCTGTGCTCGATACTACGGCCAATAATTTACTCCATGAAAAACGCGGTCCCTGTAGGAGCCGGCTTGCCGGCGATGGCG